>JBKJQC010001010.1:0-10233 GCA_046593995.1 Polyangiales bacterium | reverse complement strand
GCCGTCGCCCGCGATCCTCGAGCTCCCGGGCGTCGGCGTCGCTTTCCACGGCGAGCCCAGCGCTTCGAACGACGCGAGCAGCGCCTCGACGTCGTCCGGCAGGCGCAGCTCGGTCTGCGCGTCGTGCGCGCGGGCGCCGCCGTTCGTGCGGAAAGTGAGGGGCGTACGCGCAATGCCCCAACGCACCTCCGCCTCGAGATGGAAGGCGTCGCACGCTCCGAGGGCCGGCACGATCAGCGCGAGCTGGAGGCCGTACTTGGTGACGGACTCGAACAGGCTGAACGGACCATCGATCACGATGCGATAGCCGCCGGTGCGCGTCTCGTCGGCGCCCTTCGGCCACTTCTCGTCGGTCGCGAGCGGATGGATCTCGTGCAACAGACGCAGGAACTTCAAGCGATGGAAGAGGGTGCGATACGCGCCGGCCGCACGGCAGCCGACCCACACGGTGACGCGGACGGCACGAAGCAGCACCGCCTGCGCCTGGCCGTCTTCCCAGCGGGCGAGGAGCGAGTCCGGCCCGAGCTTCGGCGCTTCGACGAGTCGCTGCGCGTTGCGCAGATCTGCGTAGAGCGCGCTCTCGAGGACCTCGGGCGTCACCTCCAGCACCGTCGCGACCGTCGAGAGCACGCGCGCGCGATCGAACCACCCGTCCTCGCCGAGCGCGCGTCGCGCCGCCGCTGCAGCAGAGAACGTGATGCGACGCGCCTCGATCGGATCGAGCTTCTCTCCCGAGGAATTCGGCGCGGTGAAGGTCGCCGCGTCCTCCGCCAGCTTGCGCAGCCCGCCGATCGTCCGGCGTACGGAGGGACCGGTGTCGAGTGGGCCGACGGCCGCCGTGAGCGCCGCCTCGAGCTCGTCGCGCGGAGAGCCGACGTGCTTCGCGTAGACCTCGAGGACCGTCGCCGCGATCACGCGCGCGCCGGCTCTCGCGCGCGCGTCGAGCTTCGTCAGCGCGAGCTCGCCCGCGCGCTTTCGGGCATGGACGAAATCAGCGGTAAGCAACGTGCTCCCTCCGCCGTTCGCTCGTGAACGTCTCGTTGGTGGCCGCGGTGACGAGCTCGTAGAGCACCGCGCGCTTGTCCCCCTTCTTGCGGAGCACGCGGCCGAGTCGCTGGACGTGCTCGCGGACCGAGCCGCTCCCGGAGATGACGATCGCGACGTTCGCGTCCGGGACGTCGACGCCCTCGTTCAGGACCTTCGACGTGACGACCGCCCCGTAGATCCCTTCGGCGATGCCTGCGAGGATCGCGCTCCGCTCCTTGACCTTGGTCTGGTGGGTGATCGCAGGGATGAGGAAGCGCTTGCTGATGCCGTAGACCGTCGCGTTGTCCTGCGTGAAGAGGAGCGCGCGGTCGTTACGGTGCACGTGGAGGAGGTGCTCGAGGTACTCGAGCTTGGCCGGCGCGGTGAAGGCGAGCTCGCGCTGACGGCGATAGGCGGCCATCGCACGGCGTCCCTCGCTCGTGCGCGACGAGAGCATGATGAACTCGCTCCACCCGCTCGGCGACGCCATGCGGATGCCGTTCGACGAAACGAACCCGCGGTAGATCGCGCGCTCGCGCTCGTACTCGTCGCGCTCCTCGGGGGAGAGGTCGACGACCACGGTCTCGGTCTCGTACTCGGCGAGGAACGCGCCGGTGAGCTCGGTGATGTCGCGGCGGTAGACGATGGGACCGATCAGCGCCTCGAGCTCGGGATCGCGTCCGTCCTGCCGCTCGGGGGTCGCGGTGAGCCCGAGTCGGAAGGGCGCGATCGCGAGGCGCGCCGAGAGCGAGTACGTCGCGCCGGGGAGGTGGTGACACTCGTCGAAGACGACGAGCCCGAAGCGGTTCCCGAGGTGCTCGACGTGGAGGTATGCGGAGTCGTAGGTCGTGATCGTGATCGGGCGGACATCGTGCTCGCCGCCGCCGACGAGGCCCACCGTCATGCCGAACGTCGTGCGCATCACGTCGTACCATTGCCGCACGAGATCGAGCGTCGGCGCGACGATCAGCGTGTCGCGTCGTTTGTCGTCGATGGCCATGGTGGCGAGGTGCGTCTTCCCGGCGCCCGTCGGGAGCACGACGACGCCGCGACCGCGCGCGTTCTTCCACGCCGTCAGCGCCTCGCTCTGATACGGGCGCGGCTCGCGGTGCACGCGGACGCCGTGCGGGAGCTCGCCGTAGCGGCGCGCCTCGTCCTCGTAGCCGAGGCCGGCGCGATGGAGCGCGCGGACCGTGTCGGCGTACGCGATCGCGGGCGCGCGGTGACACTCGGTGCGCGGATCCCAGGCGAAGGACTCCGGGAGGAGCGCTGGGTCGATGCCGCGCGCTTCGATCGTGCCGGAGAGGAAGCGGAGCGACGGCAAAGGCTCGGGGCTCATGACACGCTCACGAGACCAGTCGGTCGAGCGTGATCGCGCACGCGGCGCGGACGCTCAGGTGGTTGTACCCGTCTCCACCTGGGGCGCCGCAGATCGGCGGGAGGCGCGCGTCGGCGGTGTCGACCAGCGACGGCGCGAGACCCCACGACGTCCCGTAGACCACCAGCACCGCGCGCGGATCGTCGCCGCGGAGCCGGGCGCGCGCGTCGGCCCATTCGAGCATCGGCGTCTGGCCGGCGTCGGCGCGCGCCGCGGTGATCCACACCTCGACGCGCTCGCGGCCGCCGAGCTGGGCGATGGCGTCCTCGAGCGTCGGGACCACTCGGACGATCTCGAGCGCGTCCTTGCGCGAGGGGATGCGCTTGGCGGACGACCCGTGGGTCCAATGCCCGAGGATCGTCTCGACGAGGGTTCGCTGCGCCTCGACGGGCGTGGTCACGAACATGTCGGTCGCACCGAAGGTACGGCCGGAGCGGGAGAGGTCGTGCACGTCCATGTTCGTCACGGCGCTCGTGACGGTTGCGCCGGCACGGTCGAGGACGGGATGGTGAACGAGCGCCAGGGCGAGGCGACGCGACACGAGAGTGGCGCTACCAGAAAAGGAGACGGCCGTCCCGGGAGTTCCCAGGACGGCCGCCTCTCCATCAAGATAGTGCCGCAGTCGCTCGTACGCCGAGTTCTGTTCCGCGCTCTCGCTTTCGCTCGAACGCGGCGACGATCATTCCTCTACGACGCGCATTGCTGCGCGCCTCTAGCAGCCTACCCGGGGGCACCGGACGGGCAGTCCTTCCAAGCCGCGCCCGAGAGCGCAGCCTGTAGCCCCTCTATGTGGCCTTGCTCCTGGTGGGGTTTGCCGTGCCGCCGATGTCACCATCGACGCGGTGGGCTCTTACCCCGCCGTTTCACCCTTACCGTGCGCTCGCCCTTCCCGAGGGAGTGACCGGAGCACGGCGGTCTCTTCTCTGTGGCACTGTCCTCGCGGTCACCCGCACCGGTCGTTAGCCGGCACCATGCCCTACGGAGCTCGGACGTTCCTCCCGTCTCTTGCGAGACCGGCGATCGCCTGAGCGGCTGCGGCGCGCGGAAGATAACACGACCTCGCGCATCCTGGCGCGGCGCGCGAGGATGGAGACCGTGCGAACCGTGATGCGGGCCGTGATCGCCGCTGCGATCGTGGTCTTCGTGCTGCGCGCGGTGCCGGTCGTTCCCGGGCTCCCGAGCGGTGAACCCGTTCGGAGCTTCTTCGACGCGGCGCCCGCGGCGTGGGCCCTCGCGCTCGCCCTCGCGGTCGCGCTCTTCCGCTACGGCGCGGGCGCCGCGCGAGAGCTGCGCCGGGCGCCGCGCTGGGCCCTCGATCTCGGGCTCTTCGCCGTCACGGCGATCCTCGTCCGGTGGGTCACGCGCGGCGCGTTCGGGGACCGACCGATCATCGGCGACGAGATCTCCTACGACTTGCTAGCCCGGAGGTTCGCGTTCGGAGAGGCGGTGCCTCTGTCCGGTCCGCTGAGCGAGATGGAGCGCATCCGCTTCTCGGTCGACGACGGCCGCAACTATCCGCTGTTCCAGCCGGGGTGGCCGGCGCTGCTCGCTCTGTTCTGGCGTGCGCACGCACCCGCGCTCGGACCGGCCTTCGCCACCGGCATGTTCGTCGTCGCGACGTTCCGGCTCGCGGAGCGCCTGTTCGGTCGGCTCGCGTCGTTGTTCGCCGCCGCGGCGCTCCTGATGAGCGCGTTCGTGTCGATCATCGGCGCCTCGTTGTTCGCCCACGCGTGGGCCGCAGGGCTGTTCGTGCTCGCGCTCGAGGGGATCGTCGTTGCGCTCGAGCGAAGATCGACATGGGCCGCAGCGCTTGCCGGTGTCGCGGCGGCATGGCTCTTCGTGACGCGCATGCCGAGCGCGTTTGCGCTCGCGATCGTCGCGGTGCCGGTGCTCGTGACGTACCGAACGCACCGGCGAGCGCGGCACTTCGCGGTGTTCGTCCTGCTCGCGGCGCTCGGCCCGCTCGCGCAGATGGGCTGGAACCACGCGACCACGGGGGACGTCCTCGAGCTGCCGCAGGATCGCTATTTCGCGCTCACCGAGCCGATCCCCGATTGTCATCGCCTCGGCTTCGGCACGGACATCGGGTGTCGACGCGAGCATCACGATCAGATCACCAGGGACGGCTTCACGCCCGCCCGCGCCCTCGAGGTCACGCGCGCGCGATGGAGCGTCCTCCGCACCAACGCCTGGGGCACCCCGCTGCCGTTCGTCGTCGCGGCGCTCTTCCTCCTCCGCCGATGGGACCGTCGGACGGTCCTCGTCATCGGCGCGACCATCGCTCCGATCGCGGTGTACTTCGCGTTCTACTACCACGCAGTCATGTTCGGCGCGCGGCTCTACTACGAGCTGATGGCGCCGCTCGCGATCGCGATCGGCGCCTTCCTCGCCGCCCCGTTCGAGGACGCGGAGGGGATCCGCGGGCGCGCCGGCTCGCTCTCCCGCCTCGTGTCCGCGTTTGCGCTCGCGACGCTCGTCGTGGTCGGCTGGGACGAGCTCACGGACGATCTACCGACCCGCTTCGACTCCACGGGACGTGGAAGCATGCAGCAGGGGCTCTCGCGCCACCTCGACGCGCGCGGCGTCCATCACGCGATCGTCTACGTGGAAGGGTGCCACTGGCCGGACGTCGCGGACGCCGAGCTCGCGACGATCATCCCGCTGCACACCGAGCCGCCCGAGTCCCGCGATCGCTGGTTCGTGCGTGACTTCGGCGCGCTCCACGATCGGCAGCTCGCGGGCGAGCACCCCGGATTTCGGAGCGTGCGTCTTCGCTGCGGTTGGGCGCTCGAGGACGTGCTGCCCGCAAAGACGCGCGAGCTCGTCACCGAGCTCGAAGCGAAGTTCCCGCCGGACGAGCAGCACGCCGCGTACACGTCGCTCGTTGCGCGACCCGACGCCGGCAACAAGGCCCTGTGGCGCGTCGTGTTCCAGGAGCCCGCGGCGCTCGTGCGCTTCCGGCAATGGGTGCCGGTCGACGGAACGTACGCTGTGCTCACGACGTTCGTGCGCGCCCCGACGGGCGGTCGCTTCGCGCTCTCGATCGACGGTGTCCGCGTCGAACCACCGCTCGACGCGCGCGGTCCCGACGCACTCGTGCGGATCCCCGCGAGCGTGACGCGCCATCTCGCGCGCGGCACGCATGTCCTCGAGCTCTCGTCGCTCGAGCCACAGCGCGCGTTCCAGGTGGACCTGGATCGCCTCGAGCTCCACCCGCGCTGAGTATCAGCGCCGCGTCGATCGCGATCGGCGTGCGCGACGAATACGCAGGCCGACGAGCGCCGCGATGGCAAGCACAAGCCCGTCGCGACCGGTGCCTGCGCCGGTCACGCGGCATCCGCACCCACCCCCGTCGTCGTTCACCTCGGCAGCGGTCACCGGCACGCATCGGGGGGCTTCGCACAGATACCCCGCAGCGCACTCGCTCGAAGCGGCGCACGCCTGACGGCAGACGCCCGTCGCGCCGTCGCATGCGAAAGGAATGCAGCTCGCCTCGGCGCCACCGGGCGGCGATGAGGTCTGAGCGTCCTTGCAAACTGCGCGGACCTGCACGCAGGCCCCCTTGTCGCAGGCCTTCCCTTCGCCGCACGTCGTCGACGCGCCGGGGTAGGTGCACGACGCGGGGTTCGCGCCGTCGCACGCCCCCGCGCACGCCGACGCCGCGCCGCTGCATGCTGCGCGCTTCCCGTGGGGCGCGCCCGTCGCGGGCAAGCACTTGCCCTTCGTACCCGCACCGTCGCACGCCTCGCACTGCCCGGTGCAGATCGCGTTGCAGCACACCCCGTCCACGCAGTAGCCGCTGTTGCACTCGCCGTCGGTGCTGCACGCGTCGGCCATCTGCTTCTGCGCGACGCACACGCCCGCCGGTCCGCAGATCGCGGCGGAGGCGCAGAACGCGTTGCTCGTGCAGCTGGTGCCGCAGTCGTTGCCGCTGCACCCGAACGGATCGCACGGCACCTCGCTCCCGGCCTTGCACGCGCCGACGCCGTCGCAGAGCGAGCCCGAGACGCGCCCGCCGGCGCAGCTCGTCGTCCCGCAGGCCGTCCCGAGGCGCGCGAACGCCCGACACTTACCGGAGCCGTCGCACGCGCCGTCGGACTTGCACGACGCAGGGAAGCCGGGATCGCGTGCGCAGTCGTCGTGCGGATCGAGGCCCGACGCGGCGTTGCCACACGTGCCGTCCTCGCCTTGGCCCTTCGCCGCGGCGGAGCAGGCGACGCAGCCTGTGTTGCACGCGGTCTCGCAGCACACCTTGTCGACGCAGAACCCGCTCTTGCATTCGGCGTTGCGTGAGCACGTCGCGGCCTTGTCACGGAGCGGCTTGCAGGCGCCCGCTTCGCACGCGTTGCCGGTCACACAATCTGCGTCCGTCGCGCAGGGGGACTTGCAGCCGGCCGGATCGCAGACGTAGGGCGCGCAGTCGGTGACGGTCGCGGACTTCTTGCACGCACCGAGGCCGTCGCAGGCCGCCGACGACGTGAGCTGAGTGCCGCTGCACGATCCGACGCCGCAGCTCGTGCCCGACGCGAACAGCGAGCATGCGCCCGCACCGTTGCACAGGCCGTTCGTGCCGCAGGTCGACGCACCTTGGTCGGCGCAGCTGTCGTGGGGATCGGTGTTGCTCCGCGCCGCGCCGCACGTGCCATCGGCGGAGCCGCCCTGTTTGAGCGCTGCGCTGCACGCCGAGCACGCACCGGTGCACGCTGCGTCGCAGCAGACTCCATCCGCACAGAAGCCGCTCGCGCAGTCGGTCGCGGCGGCGCACGTGGCACCGACGATCTTGCGACACTGCCCGCTCGCGACGTGGCAGCCGAAGCCGGTCGCGCAGTGGACGTCCGTCGTGCAGGTCGTGCGGCAACCGCCGCCGACGCACGCGTATCCGGCGAGGCAGGGCGCGACGGGCGTCGGGGCGCAGGTCCCGGTGCCGTTGCAGAAGTCCGGTGGGTTCTCGGTCGTCGCGCTCGCACACGAGCCGGCGGCGCACTGCGCGGTGGTCGCGTACAGGGCGCAGCTCCCCGCGCCGTCGCAGGTGCCGCTGCTCCCGCAGCTCGCCGCGCCCAGCTCGGCGCAGTCGTCGTGGAAATCGGTGCCCACCTTCGACGGGCCGCAGGTGCCGCTCGTGCCGGTCGTCTTCCGCGCGGCGCTGCAAGCCTGACAGGCGCCGGTGCAGGCGGTCGCGCAGCACACGAGGTCGACGCAGGATCCGCTCGCGCACTCGCTCGCGAGCGCGCAGTCGGCCCCGTCGGACTTGCGGCACTCGCCGCTCGCGACGTGGCACTTGAAGCCTGAGACGCAGTCGGTGTCTCCGGCGCAGGGCTTCTTGCACCCGGTCGGCGCGACGCAGAGGTGCGGCGCGCACTGCGTCGAGGCCGCGCTCGTCGCGCAGGTACCGTTGCCGTCGCAGCTGTTGGCTGCGTTGAACGTCGTGCCGTTGCAAGTGCCCGAGCCGCAGCTCGTTCCGAGCGGGTACTTCGCGCAGGCTCCCGCGCCGTCGCAGGCGCCGTTGGTCCCGCAGCTCGTGGGGCCCTGGTCCGCGCAGCTCTCGCGCGGGTCGGTCGCGACCTTCGCCGGTCCGCACGTGCCGCTCGCGCCGCTCGTCTTCGCGGCGGCGCTGCACGCCTGGCAGGTGCCGGTGCACGAGGTCGCGCAGCACACCGAGTCCACGCAGAAGGCGCTCTTGCACTCGGTCGCGCCGTCGCACTGAGCGCCGTCGATCTTCCGACACTGCGAGCTCGCCGTGTGGCAGCCGTAGCCGGCCGCGCAGTCGCCGTCCCCCGTGCACGTCGTACGACACGCCGCGCCGACGCACGCGTATCCGACGTTGCACGGCTTGGTCGCCGTCGCGATGCACGAGCCGACGCCGTCGCATTTGTCCGCCGGGTTCTCCGTTGTCGCGTTCGCGCAGGTGGCGGTCACGCAGGTGGTCGCGCTCGTGTACTTCCCGCAGGTCGTCGACACGCCGTCGCAGCTGCCGGTCGTGCCGCAGGTAGCCGCGCCCTGGTCTCCGCACGCGTTCTTCGGATCGGTGCCGGCGGCGATCAGCCCGCACGTACCGTTCGCGCCGCTGCCCTTGTGCGCCGCCAGGCACGACTGGCAACTACCGGTGCAGAGCGAGTCGCAGCAGACCCCGTCGACACACTTCCCGCTCGCGCATGCCGTGTTGGTGGTGCAGGGCGTTCCGTCGGGATCGCCGATGAGAAAGACGTACCCGGCGCCCGGTTCGGACCTGCTGGAGCTCCCGGGCGCGCCGATCAACGCGGTGCCGAGCGACAGAGCGACCGCGATGCCGAAGCGGCCATCTACGTAGCCGTCGGCGGGAACGATCTTCTCGCGCTCGGTCCACGTGCCGCCGGAGCGGCCGAAGACGTACGCCGAGCCGCTCGACGATCCCTTGTCGTCGTCGCCCGGCGATCCGATCACTGCCACCTCGCCGCTCAGCGCGACGCTCGAACCGAAGAAATCGTAGTCAGCGCCGCCCGAGGGCGCGAGCGTCGCGCTCTGGGTCCAGGTGATCCCCGAGCGGGTGTAGACGAATGCGCTTCCGACCGTCGGGGTCAGGTCGGATGACGACACCGCCCCGACGACCGCCGTGTCACCGGAGATCGAGAGGCTCGAGGCGAACCCCGGAGTCACGGAGCCATAGACGCTCCAGAACGACGTGATGGCGTTGCCGGTGCGTGCGAACGAGAACAAGGCGTTGTTGCCATTCCCGACCAAGGCGGAATCGCTGCTGAGCGCCACGGATGCGCCGAATCCAGAGGATTGCGTCGGTGCCACGCCGCCCGTGATCAAGCTGCGGAGCGCGGGCCCCGCCGTCCACGTCGTGTTCGTGCGCGTGAACTGAGCGACCGCTTCCCCTCCCGGGATGCCGACCAGCGCGAGGTCGCCGTGGAGCGCGACGCTCGCTCCGTACCGGCTGCTGCTCGTCCCGACGAACGGCTGGAATCTCGCCTGCTGGGTCCACGTCGTGCCCGCGCGAACGAAGACGTACACGGAGTTGTCCTGGGGTACTCCGATGAGCGCCGTCTCACCGTCAAGGGCCACGCCGTGCGTGTTGGCGCCGCCGCCGACGGGCTCGGCCGCGAACGGCAGGTCGAGGAGCTTCTGCTGCTCCGACCACGTCGCGCCCGAGCGGACCCAGGCCCACGCTGCGCTCGAGGCGAGGATGATCGCCGTATTCCCGGAGATCGCGACAGCCGTGCCGTTCGCGGTGCTCGCGCTCGTGAGCTTGGCCTGCTGCACGGCGAGCGCGGCCTCCGTCCGACCGAGCCGCTCGTTCCGGTCGTGGGTCTCCGGTGAGCACGCCAGCAGCAGACACGTGGCAGCGGCGATTCCCTCGAAGCGCATGGGCGAACCGTGACCCTGCGGCACTGTCTGGTCAATGCGGCCAGAATGTCCGAGACGACGCCCCGACCGCGCCTGGCTTGTCGCCGGTCACGCGCCGCGCGAGGTCTCTTGGTCGATGCCGAAGCTCGGCCGCCCGAAGGGGCACTACACGCAATATCGTCGGCTCTCGCAGCTGCGGGAGATGCTCGAGGCCCACCCCAAGGGGCTCTCGATGATCGAGATCTCGAAGAAGCTGCACGTCACCGATCGCTCGGTGCGGCGCTATCTGCGAGAGCTCGAGCGCGAGGTCGACATCGAGCGGAAGCCCGATCCAGACGGTCTCGGCGGCGTCGTGGTGCTCATCCCCACGCGCGATCTCCCGCGACGCGTGAAGCTCCATCGCACCCAGATCTACGGGTTGCTGATGGCGCGTCGCGTCTTCCGCATGCTCGATGGGACGACGTTCGAGGCGGCGCTGCGGCAGGGCGTCGGTCAGCTCCTCT
>JBKJQC010000833.1:0-6969 GCA_046593995.1 Polyangiales bacterium | reverse complement strand
ACGGACCTCCGTGCCTCCGCGCCTCCGTGTTCAATCCGAGCGTTCGAGAATCACGCTCGGTCATTTAGTTGAGAACGGGCGGCACCACGAAGATGACCTGCTTCCAGCCGCCGAGCGGCGAGATGCCGCCGGCGGGGAGCTTCGCCATCACGCGGAGCTCCGCCTTGAACTGCTGGGGCACGTTGGTCGCCGGGATCGTCGTGTTCGGCTTCGGGTTGACGAGGAAGCAGTACTGCACGCCCTGATTCGCCTGGAGGATCGTCTCCTTCAGCGTGTCGGTCCCTGCGACGACCGCCTTCGGCCCCTGCCACTTGTCGTCCAACGTGTTTGCGTACGGCAGGCAGACCACGCCGCTCACGGGATCGGTGACCTTGCCGTCGGCCTTCGGGAGGACGCTCCCGACGAACGCATCGACCGCGTCCACGGTCTCGCCGTCGACGACGTCACGCGCGACGACGTGGACGTCGAACTTCACCGCCTTGAGCAGCGTGACGACCGCCTTCACGACGAGGCTCTCGATGCCGACGCCGTCGTAGCGGATGTCGAATACGAGCGGGCACTTGCCGTCCCCTTCGGCAGGGTTGGCGATGGCGCCGCTGCTCGAGGTCTTGCAGTCCGAGGTCGTCGCGGTGGGATCGAGATCGGTCGGCAGCACCCGCGAGTCCGTCGCGTCCGCGAGCGAGATCATGTCGAGGCTCGCCTGGTAGTACTTCGGGTCGAGCGTCCGATCGACGAGCGCCGACTTGCCGGTGCCACCGCCGTGGACGGAGATGCCGAGGTACTTTGCGCCGAGCGTGTTGAGCTTGGTCTTGAGCTCGGCGAACGTCGGCGTGTGGCCGATCGACGAGGCTTTGCCGGCCTCGGTCGAGTAGTCGATGCGGTTGCAGAACGGCAGCGCGGTGACGGAGTCGCTGTAGCAAGCGTTGGTGAGGCCGTTGTGCATGTTCGCGTCCGACGCCTGGATCAGGATCGGGAGCGCGTCCTTCCGGAAGCGCATGCCGCCGAAGCGCGTCGCCGGCAGCGCGGGGCTCGTCGGCGTGTTCCACGTCTTCACGGTGTTCAGACCGTCGTCGCTCTTGAAGGTGAAGCTGTCGTTGGTGATGGCCCACCACAGCGCCGGGACCGAGCCCTCGGGGTACGAACCGCCCGGCGTGACCGTGTTCTTCAGGCCCTGCGCGGCAGCGATCGCGAGCGAGTGCGTCGCGGTGACGAAGCTCCCCTGCGAGGCGGTGCCGCCGTTCGGGAACCAGATGAACTTGTCGCCCGCCGAGTCGCCCCACTGCTTTGCGAGGACGTCGTCGTAGCCCACGACGCCGACGTTCAGGTCCGGCAGCGCTGCCTGCAGGCCCGGGATGATCTTGGCGGAGATGTTGTCGGCGAGGGCGTTCTCGATGCTGGTCATCGAGGTCGTCGTGTCGACGAGGAAGCCGACGTCGCCCGAGTTGATCGTCGTGTTGAAGGCGAGCGGCGTCGACGCGGGGCTCGGCTTCGCGCTGCCGTCCGGCGAGTAGGGGACGATGAAGTAGAACGAGCCCGACTTGATCGGGTTCGCCGTCGCGTCGCGCGCCGCCGCCGCGCCGCCGAGCGTGACCTCGGCGTAGTCGTTGTGGCCGTCGGCGTCGGTGTCGCCGCGCGTGCGGCTCGTCTCGTTCGAGTCGAGGACGCAGTTGCCGTTCAGATCTTCCTTGCCGTCGGAGAGGAAGTCGCCGTCGGAGTCGAGGTCGCGGTAGTCGGGGATGCCGTCGAGATCCGTGTCGTTCACCGGGAGCTTCAGATCCGCGGCGGTGGGCGCGGGGTTCCCGCGCGCTTCGCACTTGTCCGGCACGCCGTCACCGTCGGTGTCGAGATCACGGAACGCGGCGATGCCGTCGTCGTCGTCGTCGTCGGTGCCGTCGTCGAGATCCATGATCCCGTCGCCGTCGGAGTCGACGTCGTACACGTCGGGGATGCCGTCGCGGTCCGTGTCGAGTGTGAGCCCGACGAACTTGCCGGTGGCGTCGGCGAGCTCGATTTTGTCGAAGAGGCCGATGGCCTTGTCGGTCTGCGACGAGTCGTGGTCGTTGTCGAAGTCGAGGTAGTCGGGCGTACCGTCGCCGTCGAAGTCGTAGGGGGTGCTCGCGGCGCATGCGGGCATGCCGAGGGCGGTGAGCACGGTGGCCGGCGGGCAGAGCTCGTCCTTGTCCGGGAGCCCGTTGCCGTCGGAGTCGAGGTCGCGGAAGTTCGGGAGCCCGTCGCCGTCGACGTCGTTCGCGCCGTCGGCGTCGCAGCCCGCCTTCCGCCACTCGGCGCGGTCGGGGATGCCGTCGCCGTCGCTGTCGTCGTCGAGGTAGTCGGGCTTGCCGTCCTTGTCGGTGTCGCGGGCGCCGGCCGCCTCGAAGCGCCCTTCGACGACGTCGGCGATGCCGTCGCAGTCGCTGTCGACGCCGCAGCCGACGATGCTCACCGGACCCGCGCACGCGCCGTCGGGGAGGAACACCGGCCGCGTGTCGACGCTCGTGTCGGCGCCCATCGATGAGGTGTCGAGGCTCGTGCCGTCGGACGCGCTGCCGTCCAGATCGCCGTCGATGCCTCCATCGGTCGCGCCGTCGGTGCCGTCGTCGCCCGTTCCGGCGGCGTCGAGATCGATGCCGGGATCTTCGCTGCCGGTAGCGCCACTACACGCGCCGAGGGCGACGAACGTTCCGAACGCCATGACCCTCAGGGAAAGAGTCGAGCGGCGGGACCAGGACCGAGACATGAGCGCTCCTCCGAATGGCTCGCGGGCGAACGCGAGCCATCGCGCAGTCTTGCAGATTTCCACCGACGCGTCAGCCGAACGCGCGCCCGATCACCCTGCGCTGGCGTGCGCTCGGGTGACCGAGCCGTCGTCCTCGACGACGAGATACGGATGGTCCTTCGCGAAGGCGAAGCTGGCCGTGTTCCGGTACCGCGGTCCCGTCGCGTCGACGTGGATGTGGCCGAGTACGACCGTCTTCGCGCCGGTGATCTCGGCCGCGCGCTCGGCCCCGGCGGCGAGCAGCTCCTCGGGGCGTCCGCGATAGCGGTTCACGCCGCCGAGCATCGACGCGGTCAACGAGAGCGCGCCGACCGTCGCGAGCGGGAGCCCGGCCATCGTCAGCGTCGCCGCGCCGGCCGCCGCCCCGGCCGCCGCCAGCGTCGTTCCTGTGATGATCGCCGTCGTGGCGAGGACGCGATCGAGATAGAGGCGGAGGAACGTCGCCGTGGCGTCCGCGCGCGTCGGCGTGGCGTGCGCGTCGAGCAAGAGCGCCAACATGTCCGCGTCGAGGCCGACGTCGTCCGCGTAGCGCTGCAGGTGGCGTCGCCCTTCCGCTCGATCCTCCGCGATGGGGAACCGTGCGCCGCTCGCGAGCCACGTCGAGAAGGCCGTCTGGAAGTACTTGCCGATGACCCACGGCGCGCGAGCTCCGTACTTGCGGATCACGCGCATCAGGAGCGGTAGCGGCGCCTCGGCGTTGTGCGCGACGAGGAAGTGACCGTCGACCGGCACGATGAAGCGGCGGAGGATCGCGATCCCCACGTCGTCACGGACGATGCTCGCGAGCGGGTGGGTCGGTGCGCCGTCGGGGTCGTAGACGTGTCCGTGCTCGATGTGGACGGCGCCGTCGGCGAGCTGGTGGAACCACGGCTCGGCAACGACGTGGGCGCGGTCCCGAGGCGTGAGGTCGAGGGCGTCGTGCAGGGCGCGCGTCACGTCGGGGCGCGCGATGGCCGCGTCGTGGTTGCCGGCGACGAACACCGTGCGCACGCCGCGTGCGGCGCGCTCCGCGAGCGCGCGCGAGAGGACGGGCTCCATCTGCACCGCGCGGGCCGCGGCCTCGGCGAACGTCTCGACCGGCTCCGCCGCGAGATCGAGGGCGTCGCCGGCGAAGACGACCGTCGCGTCGGGCTCCTTCGCGAGGACGGACACGAGCGCCCGCGCGGGGTTTCGGTCCCCCCCATGTGGCAGGTGGAGATCGCCGACCACGAGGGCACGCGTCATCGGCCCTTGTTCGAACCCGGATTCCGCGACGCGGCAAGGCGATTCCATCGCGCGCTGTCTCTCCGGGGCCCGCGCGCTCCCGCCGGCGCAGGCGTGCGCGACGGGACGGTTGGTTGCGACCCACATCGCGCGACGGGAGCGGGCCCGACCGTGGCGGCGTCCGGTTGGGGCGGCGCGAGAGAGCACGACGGGTCCAGAGCGCGCGTGGTCGCGACGACGTCCCATCGCGCAGCGCGGGCACGCCAATTCACAAGGGAGAACCCAGGGCGCGACCCCGACTCGGCTTCGCCGATGCGGTTGCGATGGGCGCAAAACAAGGTGCGAGAGCAATCGCTGCTCGACCTGGCCCCGAGGTTGCTCCGTCCACCTGCCAGATACCGCGTGACAGAAGTCGGGTCCTCGAGCTCAGCGACCAAAGCTCCTCGAGCGGCTCCTCACCGGAAAGGAAGTCGATCATGTCTGCCGAACGAACCTCATTCGCCCAGTCCCGCTTCGGGGGCGCGCTTCCGGGCGCGCGTAGCTACGCGGCCGCCCACGCAGGAGCCCAGGCAGGCGCGGGCCGCGAATCGCACGCGGATTGGTT
Source organism: Polyangiales bacterium (assembly GCA_046593995.1). Taxonomy (GTDB): domain Bacteria; phylum Myxococcota_A; class Polyangia; order Polyangiales; family JADJMO01; genus JALHOE01. Next base: position 2,386 of record JBKJQC010000833.1, on the reverse strand, counting down.
CGCGACCGAGCCCAGGCACACGACGCCTTCGATGTTGTACTTCGAGGAGCCCGAGCTCGTGCTGGTTCGCGCAGAGGCGGAGCCCGAGCCCGCCTTCGCCGGCGCGGTCGCAGGCGCTCTCGCGGGGCCCGCCATGCTCGGCATCGGCTCGCTGCTCGCGAAGTGGGTGCAGGGTACGAGCGCCCACATCCCGTCGACGATCGGCTACGCGATCTCGCACGGCGCGTTCCGCGGCTCCGCTGCGAACGCCACCGGCTGGATCGCCGCACTCGCGCTCGGGAGCATCATCGGCGCGTTGTTCGGCACCGTCACGCGACGGCTTCGTCAGCTCGCGCCGTTGATGGCCTTCGGGATCACCCTCTCGACCGCCGTCTGGCTGGTGGTCCATGCGCTGGTCCTGCCGCGCGTCGCGCCCTGGCTCGCGAAGAGCATTCCCTTCGCTCCGATGGCGATCGGCGCGATGTTCTTCGGCATCGTGGCCGCGATGCAGCTCCCGCTCCGCACGCGCAGGATGGTCTGACGGAGGTCTAGGTTCCAGGGTCTAGAGCGTGAGTCACGCGGCTTCGACGCCCCGGTCGCCCGCCGCCGCTGCCAGTCGTCAGTCTTCAGTCGTCGGTCGTCCGAGAATGGACCGAGAACGAGAGGCGCCCCCGCTGGCTCTCGCTCTCGTCTCGCCCTCGGACTGACGCCTGACGACTGACGACCTCTCGTCTCGGACCCTAGACCCTAGACCTCTGAAGGGATTCCGGCGGCTCGGCAGACGTCGTCGCGGTACGCGAGCCACAGGGATGCGGCGCGCCCCACCGCGGCGACGATCGCGTGCTCGTGACCGGTCGCGTACGACGTGACCATGTGCCACGCGTCCTTGCGATGGCCTCCCTCGACGGCGCGGTGCGCCCGCACGAGGTCCATCGCCGACGGCGGACACCCGTAGTGGAGGACCATCGGGTGCTGCGCGATCGCCTCTTCGATCGGTAGGTGCGTGCGCGTGCCCGAAAGCTCGGCGCGCTCGTGGACGCTCCCCTCGACCCAGATCGTGAGCACGGCGCACCCGACGATCCAGGGCTCGGCCGCCGACACCTCGTCCAGGTACGCGCGGTACGCGCGCGCAGCCGGCAGGAGCTCGGCGCTCTCGACGGCGTCGCGCGCGATCCCCATCGCCTCGATCATCCGGAGAAAGAGCTCCGGATGCGGCACGGAGAGCGAGAGCCCCCCGGTCTGCTCCTCGTAGATGTTCTCGGCGAGCGCGCGCCGGACGTCCTCCGCCGGTCCCTGCCCGAGCACCCGCGCGAGCAGGACCGGAAAATCACGGACGTAGACGCCGTGCTCCTGCGCGAAGTGGATCGCGAGCTGCGCCTTCGTCAGACCGGGCCGCGTGAACGAGGGCCAGGCTGCGTGGTGCTTGCGATCCATGATCGCGAGGAGGCTCTCCCGAAGATCCATCTGAAGATCCATTGGTGGATCGTCACGCTAGCTCCGGCCTCCTCGCCGCTCCCAGTTTCCCGCCACGTTGCAGGCGGTCGGGCACGACAACGGCCACGGCCACGGCCACGGCCACGGCGAGACACGCACACGCCACGCTCTCCGCCGATCCGTTCGCGTCTTCGATCCGTTCGCTGTCTTCGGTCGTGGGTGCGAGGCGCTCGGGGGCTCGCGGGACCTCCGTGGCCGTGGCCGTGGCCGTGGCCGTGTTCCGTGCGCCCGACGGCGAGGCGGCGCAGGATGCGCGGCGGGGAAGGCTTACTCGGGCTCCGTCGCCTCGAGGATCCTCTTGTGCTTCTCCATCACGTGCGCGAGATCGATCTCGTTCAAGAACGACGTGAACGCGAAGTACGGCAGCAGCGCGTCCCAATCCATCATCCACCTCGGCATGAGCTTCGGTTGGTCCAGGATGCCGAGGACGCGGAGCTCGTGGAGGACGGCGAGGTCGTCGAGCGAGATGCGGCCGCTCGCGAGGAGCTGAACGGCTTCGCGCGCGCCGCCGCGGACCGCGACCTGGAGGAAGTTGTAGACCTCGCAGAAGCCTGCGAGATACGCCGCGTCCTTCGTGAAGGGGCCGCGGCCGGTGATCAGGCCTCCGCGGCAGATGCGCTGCGCGTCGAAGTACGCGTCGCGTTCCACCGCGCCGTGCTCGAGCAGCCAGCGGTAGAGCTCGAGGAAGTCGGCGCCCTCCTCGGCCATCGCGACCAGGCGGACGCGGCGCACGATGCGACGCATCCGATCGACGCTGAGCGCGTGCGCGTGGAACTCCGCGAAGACGGCGAGCCCTTCCTGGTGGCGCGTCGTGCGCGGGCCGCCCGATCGGAGGAAGGGCAGGTTCTTCTGCGCGGCGCCGTTCTGGGCCGTCAGCGCGTGGGTCTCGACCTCGTGGACGAAGAGTCCGGTC
>JBKJQC010000793.1:0-2818 GCA_046593995.1 Polyangiales bacterium | reverse complement strand
GCCGAAGCGGATGGCCGGGCTCGCGAACCCGCGGCCGATGTTGCCATGGGCGAAGTGCACGACGGCCGGGCCGCCGAAGTAGAGCACACCGGCGATCTCGAGCATCGTGTCCCTCGTCTCCCTCGAACCGCGGCTGCCGGGCGCAAAGAGCAGCGCGGTGGCGAGGCCGTCGCTGATGAGGATCTGCCAGCCGTACCACCGCGACCGCGGTCGCTCGTCCGGGAGCTCGGGCATGCGCATGCGCATCGGCGTCGGCGAGGGCGCGGTCATCGGCGCAGCGCTCGTGGGCACGGTCGTCGCCGAGGTCTCCTCCGGCGCCGCGGGGGGGCTCGAGGGAGCCGTCTCCGTCGGTGCGGTGGGTTGCGGCTTCACCTCGTCGTCCGCGCGGGACGGGGACGCGGGCAGGGCGAACGTGCACGCCATCGCGGCGATGGTCCCGAGAATGGCTGCGCGCAGCATGGGCTCCGAGCGTACCGCGCTCCTCCCCCGGCCGCCGTTGGTCATTGCTTCGGTTTCCGCTGGTTGTGGCGCGGAGCCCGCGGTAGGAGCGCGGGATGCTCGGCCGGTTCGCTGCTCTCTTCGCCGCTCTCGCAGTCACGTGCGCGCCCGCAGCGTGCAAGAAGCCAGGACCGACGCCTCCGGACGCGCCGGACGCCGCCGCCGTCGGGGGGGACGCTACGGCGGAAGGGGTGCCGCAGCAGGACCTGAAGCGCGTGATTCGCGAGAACCGCCCCGCGATGGAGGCGTGCTACGACGCGGCGCTCGCGAAGAACCCCGCGACGTCGGGGAAGATCGAGCTCGTCTTCGCGGTGCTCCGCGATGGCAGCGTCGATCCGAAGACGCTCGGTCTCGCCGGTGAGGCCAAGGATCCCGAGCTCGCGAAGTGCGTGCTCGACGTCGTCGTGAAGGCGAAATTTCCGCCCGCCGGCTCGATCACGAACGTGCAGTTCCCGGTCGATCTCGCGAAGCGCGGCGACGCGGGCGGCGCCAAGTAGCAGCCCTCAGGGCGTGGGCAACGTCGCGATCCACGCCTTGACCGCGGTGACGGCCTCGGGGTGGATCTGCTCGCTCGCGAGCGGCGGCATCTGCTGCGAGTCGCGGCGATCCATCCGCTGGACGACCGCGCTCAGGGCCGCGTTCTGCCCTTCGATGCGGTACTTCACGGAGGTGTACTTCACCGTCACGACGTTCACCGACGACTTGTAGAGCTTGGTCTCGGCGACGACCGACTCGCCTGCGTGCAGTCGCAGCTCGATGTTCGCGGAGAGGAAGGTCCCTCCCTCGTTCGGGTTGTGACAGTGCCCGCAGTTCGCGTGGAGGTAGCCGATGGCGGCCTTTTCCGTCGCCGTCCCGGGGACGCCGTACGTCTTGCCGGTGACCGGCGCGACGGTGAGGAAGGGCGCGATCGTCGCGAGCGTCGTCGCACCGGGCGCGTCCGCGAGCTGCAACGCCGAGAAGCCGAGGATGCGGCCGGGCTCGCCGTCGTGACAGCGTTGACAGAGCGCCTGACCGGGCACGTCGTGCTGTGTGCCGTGCACGTTCTGCGCGCCGTCGGGCGTCCACACGGCGTCGGTCTGCGCGGCGTTCCACACGTACGCGCCGTATCGGATCTCGTCCCCCGCGAGGATCTCGATCAACCGCGTCTCGAGCTTCTTGCCGTCCTTCGCGAACTCCTTCCACAGACGCGTGCCGACCGGGAACTTCCAGTGGTCCATGTCGGTCGAGTCGATCTTCTTGCCCGGCGGCAACCAGATCCAACGGCGCTTGGAGGCCGCATCCGACCAGAGCTCGTGGGTCGGCTGGAACGCGCGGACCTCGGCGGCGATCGTCCCTTTGGCGATGTCGGCGAAGAGCCCCATCTCGGAGAGCTTTTCGGAGAACGATCCGCCATCACTCGCCTCGGGGCTCGCATCCGTCGCGGCGTCCGTCCCGGTCTCCGCGGTGGAAGCGACCTCAGCGGCCCCGGTGTCGCTCTCGGGCGTCGCCGGTGGCGACTCGCTCGACGAGCACGCGAGGAGGAAACACGCGAACGGGGCGATCCGCAGAGGCGACATGGAGCCGGAGCCTAGCGCGCCCCGCCGCCCGAGGCTCACGGTCTGCAGCTCACGGCCTGCGGTTGGTGAGCCTTTGCGACGGCGAGGTCGTGAATCCTTCGCGCGCCTCCACGTGGACCAACAGGGAGGCGGGGAGCCGGGGAGATCAGAGGGAGGTCGAGCATGTGCTGCCGCGCGCGGACCTCAACGTATCGGCGGCCATGGTGTCATCGACGTCGGCGCGTCGTCCGGCAGACCCTCTGGTTCCTCCCTCTCGCCTCCCCGGCTCCCCGCCTCCCTGTTGGCCGGCGGCTCTGTCGAGACCGAAAAGTTCACGCTCTCCGACGCGGACCACCGACCTCACTCACGAGCGGAAGTCCGGCTCCAGGGCGAAGCGGCGTTCCTCGCAGCCGTACGCGGTCGGTTGGAGCTCGATCAAGGTGTGGAGCGGGACGTCGAGGTGGGGGCACACCTCGGGGGGCCAGTCCATGAAGTAGGCGTAGAGCGCGCGGATCACGGCGTTGTGGCCGACCACCACGATCGCGGAGCGCTGCCGCTCGAGATCGATGATCACGGGCTCGAGGCGCTGGATGACGTCCTCGTACGACTCGCCGCGTGGGTAGCGATAGCGCAGCTTGTCGCGCGCGCGGGCGAGGTACTCGTCCGGCATCTCCTTCTCGATCTGCACGTACGTCATCCCCTCGCAGACGCCGGCGTGGATCTCGTCGAGCGCGCGGAGTGACTGCTTCGTCCACGGGAGGTGGCGCGCCGTGCGCATCGAGCGG
>JBKJQC010000708.1:0-7127 GCA_046593995.1 Polyangiales bacterium | reverse complement strand
TGTGCCCCGCGCGCGGGGCACACGAGTTCGATCCGCGGTCCGCGCGACGCGAGCGGGATCCTCGACGCGCGCCGTGCTAGTTTTCCGGCGGATCCATGGAGCTCAACTCTCGCGCTCGCAAGATCCTGTACGCGGCCGTCACGGAGTTCATCTCGACGGGCGAGCCGGTCGGGAGTCGCACGCTCTCGCGGAAGTACGATCTCGACCTCTCGCCGGCGTCGATCCGGAACGTGCTGTCCGACCTCGAGGAGGCCGGGTACTTCCATCAGCCGCACGCCTCGTCCGGGCGGGTGCCGAGCGATCGCGCGTTCCGCTTCTTCATCGACGCGCTCATGCAGATCCGGGAGATCTCCGAGGGGCAGCGGCTCGCGATCGAACATCGGTTCGAACAGCTCGCGCCCAACGCCGACGCGTTGCGCGAGACTGCGCGATTGCTCTCCGGCCTGACGGGGACCGCGGCGGTGGTCGTCGCTCCGCGGCTCGAGAACCAGATCCTGAAGCAGGTGCGGTTCATCCCGACGCGGCCGGGCGAGCTGCTCGCCGTCGTCGTGACCTCGGGAGGGCAAGTCGAGAACCGGTTCGTGTCGCTGCCCGACGGACACGGCCACCCGTCGAACGACGAGCTCCAGCGCATCCACAACCTGCTCGACGACGTGCTCGAAGGGCGGACGCTCGGCGACGTGCGCGAGCTCTTCACGAGGCGGCTGCTCGAGGCGCGGAACGAGCTCGGCGAGCTGCGGCGCCGGGCGTTCGAGCTCGGGAACGCCGCGCTCGGTCAGCCGAGCCAGCAGGTCGAGATCGTCATCGAGGGGCAGACGCAGCTCCTCGACAAGCCCGAGTTCGCCGACGTGGATCGGATCAAGGATCTCCTCCGCTTCCTCGAAGAGCGCGAGAAGCTGGTCGCGATCCTCGACCGCACGCTCGACACGAAGGGTGTGTCCGTGGTGCTCCCCGGGGACGAGTACGACGGCGTCGGGGTCACGGTGATCAGCAGCCGGTACGCGATCGAGTCCGAGGGCGTGTCGCGGCTCGCGGGGAGCGTCGGCGTGATCGGACCGAGCCGCATGGACTACGCCGCGATCGTGCCGCTCGTGCACGAGACGGCGCGTGGCCTCGGGGACTTCCTCGGGCGGAAGAACCGCGCGTCGAACGACGACTCCGAGGACTGAGTCAGTCGCGCCCGGCGATGCCGTGCTTCTTCGCGAGATCGGAGAGGTGCTTCCGATCCATCTGAGCCTCGCGCGCGGCGGCCGACACGTTCCCGGCGTGCCTCCCGAGGAGCCAGGTCACGTACTTCTTCTCGAACGTCGCATCGAACTTCGCGCGCGTGTCGCGATAGCTCTGCGTCGCGTCGAACTGATAGGGATCCGCCGCGGGCGACGCCGACTTGCGCGGCATCGGCAGCCCGACCAAGCGCAGCTCCTCGTCGCCCTGGGCGCGCGCGAGGTACGCGGCGCGCTCGAGCACGTTGCGCATCTCGCGGACGTTGCCGGGCCAGTCGTGCGCACGGAGCGCCACCAGCGTGTCGTCGGGGAGCCGCAGCGACGCGCCTTCGCCGGTCGCGTCCAGGATCTTGCGCGCGAGGACCGGGATGTCCTCGGGTCGACTGCGGAGCGGCGGCACCTGGATCGGCACCACCGCGAGCCGGAAATAAAGGTCTTCGCGGAACTTTCCGCGCTCGACCTCGCGCGGCAGATCACGGGTCGTCGCGGCCACGACGCGCACGTCGGTGGTGAGCGTCTTGTTCCCGCCGACGCGACGGAACTCCTTCGCCTCGAGCACGCGCAGGAGCTTCGGTTGCAGCTCGAGCGGGAGCTCGCCGACCTCGTCGAGGAAGAGGGTGCCGCCGTGCGCGCGCTCGAAGGCGCCGGCGCGCGCGGCGATGGCGCCGGTGAACGCGCCGCGCTCGTGGCCGAAGAGCTCGCTCTCGATCAACGTGTGGGTCACCGCGCCGCAGTCGACGACCTCGAAGGGGGCATTCGCGCGCGGGCTCGCGGCGTGCACCGAGCGCGCGAGGACGTCCTTGCCGGTGCCCGTCTCGCCTGTGAGCAGCACGGTCGCGAGCGTGGGGGCGATGCGCTCGAGGAGCCCGAAGATGCGGCGCATGCCGACGCTGTGGCCGAGGGCGAAGCCGAAGGTCTCCGCGGTGCTCGGGGGCACCTCGGCGCCCTGCAGCTCGAGGCGGATCGCGAGCTCGACCTCACCGGCGCGGATCACGGCGCCCGGATCGACGATCGCCTCCTTGATCTTGGCGCCGCCGATGCGCACGCCGTTGGTGCTCCCGAGGTCCTTCACCAGGAGCCCCTCGCGCACGCGCGTGATCGTGAGGTGGTAGCGCGAGACGGTGTCGTCCGGCAGCACGAGATCGTTGTCGGGCGCCTTGCCCAGGCGGACGACGCCACCGAGGTCGCCGGGGACGCGACACGTGCTCCCCTTCGCGTTCCCCGACAGCACCGCGATCAGCGCGCCGTCCGGTGACGCGACCTGGTGCCCCTCGGCGCGTGTGCGATCGTGCTCGAACGTCACGGGAGCCTCTTCATCGCGTCCGCGAGCTCGACGGTCACCTCGACGCCGGCGAGATCGACCTTCACGTCCTGAGTCGCGATCTCCGTCTTGGTCTCGACCTCGACCTGCACGTCCGCGGCGCCGTTCGGCAGCTCGAAGGGCCAGGTGATCGCTGGGGGAGCGCCGTTCCGGAAAGGCCAGGTGGTCTCGTGATCCCAATCGCTCGCCGAGTGGGGAACGGTGGCGACGCGGGCGGTCGCGCGGACGATCCGCGAGGAGCCGACCCCGAAGTGGATGCGCATCCGCTGCTCGCGGGGGACTTTGGGAAGCACCACCGCGGCGAAGATCAGCACGACACCGCCGAAGACGGCGAGGCGCTTGAACCGCCGACGCCGCACGTCGGCCGCGCTGGCGTCGGGATCGCTCTCCGGCCCCTCCGGCGCGTCCGTCTCGCTGGTCTCGGTGCTGAGCACGTCGCACAAAGCTTACCGCATCGCCATCGACGCATCGACGCATCCGACGCATCCGACGAGCGACCGCCCGACCGTGCGGGGGAAGCGCAGGTTGCGGGACCGCCCTCGACGCGGTAACTCCCGCGACGCGCGCCCCCACGGTGTCCGGCTCCATGCCTCGTTTTTTTCCTGGGTTCGTCCTCTTTCTCGTCGTCGAAGGCTGCTCCGGCGGTCTCAACGGCGAAGCGCCCGAAGCCGACGAAGCCGCGCGGCGCTACCTACCGAAGACCGTCGGCGTGCTGATCAGCGAGTCCGCGTCGTCGCTCGACTCGGCCGCGATCGAGTCGATCCTCCCGGGCACCCACCGGCGCGTGATCACCACCGGCTTCGGCGTCGATCCCGACATGCAGCTGCGCCGTCTGCGCGATCCCGAGAACGGCAAGGAGCGCATCTTCACGCTGCACTCGACGCAGGGCGTGGTGGTCGAGCGCGATCGCGACGGGAAGTCGGTCGCGCGCCACGAGGTGTTCGAGGCGGGGAAGAGCCCGTCGACCGCGAACCCGCTCGACGTCGCCATCGCCGACGACGGTGCGCTGTGGATCACACGCCATGGCGAGCCGTCGCTCCTCGTGGTCGCGAAGGACCGGACGCGACGGAAGGTCGATCTCGCACCCTTCGGCGACGAGGACGGGATGCCGGACATGAGCGCGGTCACGATCCTCGACGGACGCGCGTACGTCGCGCTCCGTGGCCTGCGAGCGGGGTTCGATCCGGCCTACGTCTCGCGCATCGTCGTCGTCGACACCAAGACGCTCGCCGTGGCTCCGTTCCTCGACCTGCCGGCCAAGGATCCGGGCGCGAAGTTCCGCGTGCGCGACGGCGCGCTGTGGATCTCGTGCATCGGCGGACCGCTCTCGCAACCCCCGAACCAGGAAGCGGCGCTGGTGCGCATCGATCTCGCGAGCAAGACCGCGACCGCGATCCTCCCGCCGGCGGTGGTGTCTGGATTCGTGACGGCGTTCGACTTCGTCGAAGACGGCTCGGCGTTCGCGGTGGTCGCGTCCTTCGCCGAGGAGAACCCGACCTCGCTCGTCCGCTTCGACCCGACCACCGGAAAGGTGGGCGATACGGTGGCCTCCACGACCGGCTACGACCTGTGGGACGTCGTCGCGGTCAGCGGGAGCGAGCTGGTCCTCGTCGCAGACCGCGACCCCACGGCGCCGGGCGTACGCGTCCTGTCGCGGATCGACGGCGCTCGGCTCGGCTACCTCCCGACCCGCCTGCCGCCGATCGAGGTCATCGTCCTCCGCTGAGGGACATTCGTGCTCCCTCGGACCCGCGCGGTTCGGTAGGATCGGCGGGGTGCGCCTCGTCGTGATCGGTCCGTGCGATGGTGACGTCCGGGCGCTCGCCCGGGCGGCGCACTGCGCCGTGACCCGGCTCTCGGCGGACCGGGTCGTCTACCTCGGCAGCGACGGCGCGCTCGATGCCGTCGTCGCCGGGTGGGCGACGCTCCTCGGCGTGCGAGCGCCGTTCGCAGATCGCCTCGCGCGCGTGCTGTCAGGCGATCCCGAGCGGCTCGACCGCGACCTCGAGCGCGAGATCGCGCGCGAGCCGCTCCGGCGGAAGCTCGCGACGATCCAGGCCCTGCCCGCGCCCGGCCTCCGCAGCCTCGAGATCATGACGGACCGCATCGTGCTCCTCATCGAGGACAAGAGCGGGCTCGACGAGGAGGATCTGCTCCCGGCGACCGCGATCGTCTTCGGCCGCGGAGACGCGATGATCCGCAAGGTCGGCACGCGCGTGTTCCTCTGTCCGGGCTCGTGCGCGAAGCCGGCGCAGGGGCTCCTGCTCCTCGACGACGCGGCGCTGAGCGCGGGCATCGCGGCGACGCTCCACGGACCGGACGGCACGATGAACACGCGCGACATCGTCGAGACGACGCGCTCGGTGAAGATGAAGGTGCAGGGCGCGGGCGGATGACGGCGCCCCCGGCGTCCGAGCGTGACCGCGAGCGCGTCGCGATCTTCGGGGGGAGCTTCAACCCACCGCACGTGGCGCACGTCCTCGCCGCAGCGTACGTGCTCGCCTGCACCGACGTGGATCTCTGCCTCGTCGTGCCCTGCTACCGCCACCCGTTCGCGAAGACCCTCGCGTCCTTCGAGGATCGCCTGGAGATGTGCCGTCGCGCGTTCGGCGATCTCGCGCGGGTGCAGATCTCGAACGTCGAGGAAGAGCTCGGCGGGGAGAGCAAGACCGTCCGCACCCTCGAGTACCTGCAGGAGCGCCACCCGCACTGGCGCATGAGGCTCGTCGTCGGCGCGGACGTGGTGCACGAGATGGATCGCTGGACGGCTCCCGAACGCGTGCGCGAGCTCGCTCCGCCCTTCGTCCTCGGCCGCCTCGGCGTCGCGTCGCCCCCCGGCTACGAAGACGCCCCGCTCGTCCTCCCCGAAGTCTCCTCGACCGCGATCCGAGCGGCGCTCGCGGTCGGAGAGAAGCCGGCCGGGCTGCTCCCGCGTCGCGTGGCGGAGTACGCGCTCGAGCGGGGGCTCTATCTCGCTCGAGAGGTCTAGGGTCTAGGGTCTAGGGTCTAGGGCTCGAGAGTTCGTGAGTGATCGCGCTCGTCGCGCTCTCGTCGGGACGGCGGTCTATCTCGAGAGGTCGAGAGTCTAGAGTCTAGAGTCGAGAGCTCGAGAGCGAGACCTCGTCAGTGATCGCGCTCGTCGCGCTCTCATCTGACTCTAGACTCTAGACTCTAGACTCTCGACCCAAGCCCGCGCGAGCAGCGAGGCGCGCACGACGCGCGGACCGGCGACGTACGTTCACAGCCAGGAGACGCCGAGGTTCACCATCGGGTAGCCGATGCGAATCGTGCCGGCGATCTTGTCGACGATGCGGAAGCGGAGGCCGACCGAGCCCGTGGGGATCCAGCGTGTCGCCTCGGCGCACTTGATGCCTGTCGGGCAGTTGTCGACGTACGTCGCGTAGCGCCAGTTCAGCGTCGGTTCGAGGAAGATCGAGACCGAGCTCCCGGCCCAGATGTTCCACTGCAGGTAGACCGGTACGTAATAGGCGACGACCTGGAGCTTCGGATCGCGCGGATCGTTCGGGCGGTACGCGGAGTACTGGATGATGTCGAGGCCGATGCCGAAGCCGATCTCGTTGTCGACGCGCGCGAACGGCGCGTGACGCCAGACCGGCACCGAGGCTCGGACGCCGCCGCCCATGCCGACGAAGAACTTGTCGAAGGCGGCGACGGAGCCGTGCGCCTCGAGCTCGACGCCGTAGTGCGGGTGCCAGTTCGCGCGCGGACCTTCCTCGGCTGGCGCTGCATCGGCCGCGTGCGCATCGGAGGCGCTCGAGGCGAGGGCGAGCAACGCGAACAATCCGGCGGCGAGGGCGGCGCGCATCGCGGGGGAGCGTACCAGGTCGAGAGAGGTCGATGCGACCTCAGAAGATCGACAGACCGACCGAGATGCCGTTCGGGTACCCGGCGCGCAGCGTGAGCGCGAGGGCGTCGCTGAAGTGGTAGCGCGCGCCGGCGTAGAAGGCGCCGAAGATCGGCGAGGCCTTCTTGCACTTCCGGTCGATCGAGTCGCAGCCGGCGCCGAACGCCGTCTGGCCGACGATGCCCGGCTCGCCGAACACGCTCCACTTCTCGGTCAGCCAGAAGTTCCACTGCATCACGACGGGGAAGTAGAGCGCCCAGAACGCATCGCTCTTCTGGCAGTCGTTGCCCGCGCAGATGTCGTTCTTCGAGTGCGAGTAGAGGATGTCCGGGCCGAACCCGATCGCGACCGAGTTGTTCAGCTTCTTGATGAACCCGGGGCTGATGATCGGGATGCTGAAGCGCACGCCCGGGCCCAACCCGCGGCCGCCGAACTGGTCGGCCCAGATGTACTGGACGTTGAGATGCGGCTCGATCTCCACCTTGTACTCGGGTGGGCTCGGATCCTTGATGATGGTCGCCGCGTGCGCGTCCGTGCTGGTGACCGCGAAGGCCGTCGCCGCGCAGATCACGGCCAGCACCAGGCGTCGGACGGTTCGCGTGCTCTCGAGTGCGTTCATGAAGCAGCCCCTCCACGTGGGAGACGATCGGCCGAGAAACGACTGCTACTTGCCCTTCGGCTTGTCCATCACTTCGTCGAACGCAGCGTCGAAGTCGTC
>JBKJQC010000706.1:0-4621 GCA_046593995.1 Polyangiales bacterium | reverse complement strand
GATGGAGCTTGCCGCGGTGCGCATCCCCATCACCGACCAGAGGTACGAGTCGCTCGACGCGGAGTGAGACGACGCCGCGCGCCGAGCGCGACGAGCGCGACGAGCGCGACGAGCCAGGATGGCGAGGGCGTCGGACGGGGATGCATCGAGCAGCCGCCGCCGTCCCCGGTGTCGCCGCTGGCAGGCGTGTTCACGCACTGGGATGACGACGAGTCGCACGTCGCGCCGCTCACGCAGTCTTCGCTGGTCACGCACGTCGTCTTGCACGCGCCGGTCGAGTCGCACCGATACGGCGCACAGGTCTGGGCAACCCCGAGCACGCAGTGTCGCAGCACACGCCTTCGACACAGTTGTCGCTCGCGCACTCGCGCGCGGCGACGCACGTCGCGCCCGCGGCCTTCTTCGGCGCGCACGACAGGGCCTCGCAGTACATCGTCGTGCCGCCGCCGCACTCCGCGTCGGTCGAGCAGCTCTGGTTGCAGCCCGTCCCCGCGGCGTTGCAGGGATAGGGCGCGCAGCTCTTCGGCTTGCCGATGCACGCGCCGGCGCCGTTGCACACCTGCTCGGTCACGATACCCGCGGTGCACGAGTTGCCGACGCACTGCTCGTACGGATCGAGCCCGTTCGGCACGTTCGCGCAGGTCCCGTTCGGCTGGCCGGTGATCGTCTGTCGACACGCCTGACACGTGCCGCACGGCCCGCTGCAGCAGATTCCTCCGACGCACACGTTCGACACGCACTCCTGCGCGCTACCGCAGGTCTGTCCGTGCGCCTTCTTGGGAAGGCACGTCGACCCACTGCAGTAGGCCGTCGTGATGCACTGGCTGTTCGACCAGCAGGTAATTCGACACGTCGTCTGCGTCGCGCAGATGAAGTTGTCGCAGGTGCCCGAGCTCACCTTGCAGGCGCCGTCGCAGACGCCGGGGCCGACCTTGCCGTCGAGACAGTACGGGTTGGCGCAACCGTCGTTCTTGTTGTTGATCACGAAGCCGCACACGCCGTCGCTGCCGGTGCCTTTCGCGGCGGCGCTGCACGCTCGACACGTCGTGTCGCACGCCTCGTTGCAGCACACGCCGTCGGCGCAGAGTCCCGTCGAACACTGCGATCCACTCGTGCAGGGATCGCCTTGGCTGCGCAGGACGTCGTAGATGTATCCGGCGCCCTGCCCGTCGACGCCGGGTGCCCCGACGAGGAGCCGTCCGCCGTGACCGGAGGAGAGTGCGGCGCCGAACCCGTCGGTGCCGTTCGCGTTCGGCAGCGTGAGCCGCTGCTGCTGTGTGAACGCCCCTGAACCGACCCGCAAATAGATGTACGTCGACCCCGCGTTCGCCGGCGCGCCGACGGCAGCGACCGTACGCGTTGCGTCCAACGGATCCGCCCACACCGCGACGGACACGGGTGTCGGGAGTCTCCGCGTGCAACGTCGGCGCGCCTGCCGGCGGCTTCGGGACACGCCATCATGTGGCCGCGCACGCGCGTGCGCGCGTGCGCGTGCCAGCAGGCGTGTCACGCATCACGCACTCTTGCCGAAAGCACACGGTCGGATCAGAGGTTCTTCGGATCGCGATGTCCCTTTCCGTTCATGATGAAGCGCGCGCAGGTCGAACGGGAGCGAGAGCACCCACTGTCGAATCGGCACGTTGGGCAGCAGCCGGTCGACGAGGTGCGCCGCGCAGTTGCCCATCGTGCGGCCCGCGCACGACGGACACGTGCCTCGCTCCCTTGCAGGAGAACGCGACGATGCGATCGTGGCCGCAGTCGTCGCAGCGCAGCCGGAGGAAGCCGTGCTCGGGGAGGCCGCAGCGCAGGTAATGTTCGAACGCGCGTCGTACATAGAGAGGTAATGGACGCGCATAGTGCTCCTCAGCGTGGCGCACGAACGTCGCGAGGTGCTCTCGCACGACGGTCGCCTCGGGTCGATGACGTCGGTGGACGGCGCGAGGAAGTGGTTCGTGGGTAGCGCGCAGGCCGACACGCCTGCACCGAGCGCGAACGGCGTGCCTGCCCGGAAGCCGCGGGTGTCGACTGAAAAGACCGTGCGGTCATGCGCGAGGAATGCGGCGGAGGCGGCGGATACACCGGCGGCGGCCAGAGGCGCGCACGGTCGCCGTCGATGGACGATTCCGCAACACCTGTCCGTGGCCGTTGCCGCCGCGCGGCCCGCGTTGGACAGAGGACGTCATGAAGCGTCTTCCGTGGCTCGTCTCGGGGTTGGCCGTGCTCTCTGGATCGATGGGCGCATGTGGCGGCGAGCCCGAGCCGCGCGCCCCGCTCCCCAAGGCCCCCGTGTCGAGCATCTTGCCGTCCGCGTCCGCGAGCGCGTCCGCCGCACCCAACACGACGAGCACGCCGATGACCGAGAAGAAGCCCGTGACGGACGACTACCACGGCACGAAGGTCGTCGACGACTACCGCTGGCTCGAGGACTCCAAGGACGCCGCGGTGCAGGCGTGGAGCGCGAAGCAGACCGGGCTCGCGCGTGCACGGCTCGACGCCGCCCCCGGTCGCGACGCACTCCGTGCGCGGCTGACCGAGCTCCTCTCGTCGGCGGGCCCGGATCACTTCGGGCTCGGGTGGAAGGGAAAGCAGCTGTTCGCGCTGAAGGATCAGCCGCCCAAGCAACAGCCGCTGCTCGTCGTCCTGAAGAGCGAGGGCTCTCCGACAGAAGCGCCGTCCGAGAAGGTGGTGCTCGATCCGAACGTCCTCGACGCGAAGGGGAGCACCACCATCGACTGGTTCTCCGCGTCGCGCGACGGGAAGAAGATCGCCGTCTCGCTCAGCGAGCACGGCAGCGAGAGCGGCACCGTGCACGTCTACGACGTCGCGACCGGCAAGGAGCTCGACACGCCGATCCCGCGCGTGCACGGCGGCACGGCCGGTGGATCGCTCGCGTGGAACCAGGAGGGCACCGGCTTCTGGTACACGCGCTATCCGCGCGAAGGGGAGCGTCCGGCGGCCGATCTCGATTTCTACCAGCAGGTCTGGTTCCACACGCTCGGTGACAAGACCGACAAGCGCGCGCTCGAGCAGGAGCTCCCGCGCATCGCCGAGATCGAGCTCCAGACCAGCAAGGACGGGCGCTGGGTCGTGGCGGTGGTCGCAAACGGCGACGGCGGCGAGCACGCGATCCACCTCCTCGACACCAAGTCGAAGACGAAGACCTGGACCGAGGTCGCGCGCTTCGCGGATCGCGTCGTCGCCGCCGAGCTCGCCGAGGACGGCGGGCTCTGGCTGCGCTCGTTGAAGGACGCGCCGAGAGGGAAGCTGCTGCGGCTCGATCCCACGAAGCCGGATCTCGCAAAGGCGACCGTCGTCGTCCCCGAGAGCGATGCGGTCATCCAGTTCTTCGAGATCACCAAGGACAAGCTGTGGGTCGCCGATCTCGTGGCCGGTCCGTCGCAGCTCCGGCTGTTCGACCTGAAAGGGAAGTCGCTCGGCACCGTCGCGATCCCGCCGGTGTCCGCGATCCGCGCCATCGTCGCGGTGGACGGCACCGACGACGTCTTGATCCGCGCCCAGAGCTTCACCGATCCGCCGGCGTGGTACCGCGTGCGCGGGAAGAAGCCGACCGACGCGCCGAGGAAGACCGCGCTCTTCCTCACGTCGAAGGCCGACTTCGGCGACACCGAGGTCGTGCGCGAGACGTGCGTCTCGAAGGACGGCACCAAGGTGCCCCTCAACGTGATGCGCCGCAAAGGCGTGAAGCTCGATGGGAACCTCCCCACGTTGCTCTACGGGTACGGCGGTTACTCGGTCAGCCTCGTCCCAAGGTTCCAGCCCAAGTATCGGCCTTGGCTCGATGCGGGCGGCGTGCTCGCGATCGCCAATCTGCGTGGCGGAGGCGAGCTCGGCGACGCGTGGCACGAGGCCGGCAAGCTGACGAAGAAGCAGAACGTCTTCGACGACTTCCAGGCGTGCGCGACACACCTCGGCGAGGCGGGCTACACCAAGCCTGCGCGACTCGCGATCATGGGCGGCTCGAACGGCGGGCTCCTGATGGGCGCCGCGCTCACCCAGCACCCCGAGAGCTTCCGCGCCGTCGTCGCGATGGTCGGCATCTTCGACATGCTCCGCGTCGAGACCACGCCCAACGGCGCATTCAACGTGACCGAGTTCGGCACGGTGAAGGACAAGGCACAGTTCGACGCGCTCTACGCGTACTCCCCGCTCCACCGCGTGAAGGACGGCGTCGCGTACCCCGCGACGCTCTTCATGACCGGAGCGAACGACCCCCGCGTCGACCCCTACCACTCGCGGAAGATGGTCGCGCGCCTCCAAGCCGCGAATCCATCGGGTACTTATCTATTGCGCACGAGCGGAGACACCGGACACGGGATGGGGACTCCGCTGAAGGCGCAGATCGAGGAAGAGGTGGACATCTACGCCTTCTTGTTCGAGCAGCTCGGGGTCTCGTACTCCGCGAAGTAGTCGCCCACTCGTTGCTGCTGCGACGTGCGAGACGAGATCGGGCAAGGGCACGGCCACGGCCACGGCCACGGCCACGGCCACGGCCACGGCGAGAGCGGAGTGTCGCTGTCGCCACGCGACGTGAAGCGCTCAGTGTCTCGATCTCCCGGTCCCGCGTGAGCGTCTCACCCGTGGCCGTGGCCGTGGCCGTGGC
>JBKJQC010000573.1:0-3259 GCA_046593995.1 Polyangiales bacterium | reverse complement strand
GTTCGAGACGAGACGAGACGAGACGAGACGAGACGAGGCGAGACGAGACGAGACGAGACGAGACGAGGCGAGACGAGGCGAGACGAGGCGAGGCGAGACAGCGAGGCATCGGAGCGCGACGTATACTCTCTTCCTCTCCGTCCCCTCTCCCTCTCGTGCCCTAGACCCTAGACCCTAGACCCTAGACCCTAGACCTCTTCATGTGCCGCCTCCTCGGTGTCGTGTGCGACGAGACGACGGAGTTCCGGTTCTCGTTGCACGAGGCCGAGCGCAGTCTCTCCGTCCTCAGCGCGGACCATCCCGATGGTTGGGGGCTCGCCGTGCACCGGCGCGACGTGGGGTGGGATTTGCACAAGTACGCGGTCGCGGCGCACGAGTGCACGCGCTTCCGCGAGGTCGCAGCGGCCGCGCGCGGCGAGATCCTCGTCGCCCACATCCGCAAGCGCACCGTCGGTCCGATCGGTCCGAACAACACGCACCCGTTCCGCCGAGACGGCTGGGTGTTCGCACACAACGGGACGATCGAGGACCAGGCATTCTTCGCGGACCGCACGTCCGACCGCCGCATGGCCGAGGTCGAGGGGGACACCGACAGCGAGCGGTACTTCGCGGCGATCCTCACGGCGATCGACCCCGTGCGTGACGATCGGCAGGCGATCGACGCTGCGCTCGTCGAGCTGGTGCGCGATGCGCTCGACCGTCCGCGGCTCGGCGCCGCCAATTTCCTCCTCAGCGATGGTCACGCGCTCTACGCGTTCCGGCTCGGCCGCACCCTACAGCTCCTCGAGCGACGACCCGGCGACGACGTGACGAAGGTGCGCCATTCGGAGGAGACCGACGCGGACCTCGCGACGCCCTGGAGCCCCCGGCGGCACGCGGTGCTCGTCGCGTCCGAGAAGCTCTCCGCGGAGCCGTGGCGAGAGATCGCCGAAGGGACCCTGCTCCGGATCGCCCTCGACGACAGCGCCAAGCCCCGCCCGCGCATTCGTGTCCTCCACTCCGCCGCGCCTGTCGATCCCGCGCGCCCGCGCTGATCACACGCGCTACGTTCTCGCGCGGCATGGGCGAGGCGCGTGAGGTCGAGGGCTTGGCTCCGCGCGGCGTGGTCTTCGGGATCGCGCTCGCATCCATGGGGATGCTGACGCTGCAGGTCTCCCTCACCCGCGTCTTCTCGCTGCTCGTCTGGTACCACTTCGCGTTCCTCGCGGTCGCCCTCGCGCTGCTCGGTTTCACGGCGGGAGGGGTGATCGTCGAATCGCGGCCGACGCTCCTCGAAGGAGACGTCGCGGCGAAGCTCGCGCGCACCGCGTGGGCCGCTTCGGTCGCGACGATCCTGGCGATGGCGCTCGCGGCGCAGCTCCCCTTCGGCGCGTCGGTGGTCGCGGACGCGAAGCAAGTCGCCATCTTCGCGACGCTGGTCCTCTCGCTGATGGTGCCGTTCGTGCTCTCCGGCGTGGTGGTCGCCGCCACGCTCGCCGCGCATCGCCAGGCGATCGCGCGTCTGTATTTCGCGGATCTGCTGGGAAGCGGCGTCGGCTGCCTCGTGAGCCTCGTCGTGATGGATCACCTCGGCGGCGGCACCGGCGGCGTCCTCTTCGCGGCGGTGCTCTTCGCGATGTCGGGCGTGGTCTTCGCGCGCGCGTCCGACGAGCGCACCCTCCGCGCGCGCGGTGCGGTGCTCGTGCCGATCGCGTTGGCGCTGGTGTTGCTCGCGGAAAACCCGCTCCGGCCGCCGTTCTACCTGCCGAACGCGAAGCTCTACCCGCGCGTTCCCCGCGAGCTGATCCTGAAGCGCAGCTGCACCTCGCTCGCGTGCGTCGATTTCTTCTCCAACGCCGCGCACTTCGGGCTCTGGGGGATCTCGAAGAGCTACAAGGGGCCGCTCCCCACGCAGATCGGGGTCGTCATCGACGCGTGGGCGCTCACGTCGATCCTCCGGGCCGACCGCACGCCGGACGGCACGCCGATCATGCAGCACCCCGCGCTCGAAGCGCTCCCTCCGAGCGTGGTGCACCACTTCTTACGCGCGACCGGGAAGAAGAACAGCGAGGTCCTCGTGATCGGCGCCGGCGGCGGCCTCGACATCCGAACGGCGCTGCACTTCCGGGCGAGCCACGTCGATGCGGTGGAGATCAACCCGGCGATCGTGCGCGCCGTCGGGACCGAGTTCGACGTGTTCGCCGGCGGGCTCTACCACCGCCCCGACGTGAACCTCGCCGTCGCCGAAGGGCGGCATTGGATGCGGCGCGCCTCGCGCCAGTGGGACGTGCTCCAGATCTCGGGGGTCGACACCTACGCGGCGTCGCAGGCCGGCGCGTTCGCGCTCACCGAGAACTATCTCTACACGGTCGAAGCGTTCCGCGAGTACTTCGCGCACCTGCGCGACGACGGGACGCTCACCCTCACGCGCTGGCTGTACAAGCCGCCGCGGCAGACGCTCCGTCTGTGCGTGATCGCAGACCAGGCGTTGCGCGAGCTCGGTCTCGGCGACGCGGGACCTCGCATGGTCGTCATCTCCGCGCCGGTGTCGGACTCGGAGCTCGACTTCTCGGTGGTGCTGCTCCGGAAGTCGCCGTTCACGACCGCGGAGCTCGCTGCGCTGCGCAAGATCGCCGAGATCATGCAGTTCGACGTCGTCTGGTCGCCGGATGGGCTCTCGCCGAGGAACGCGTTCTCCGATTACTTCGGCGCGCCGGATCGCGCGGCCTATGTCGCGCAGTATCCGTTCCGGATCGAGGCGACGACCGACGACGCGCCCTTCTTCTTCGAGCACAACCGGTTCTCGCGCGTGCTCCAGAGCCGTGACTCCATCTTCGGCGCCGCGAGCGGGCCGTTGGTGCTGCTCGTGACGCTCGCCATCGTCCTCGGGCTCGCAGCACTCCTCGCGTTCGTCCCTCGCGGGCGGACCGACGCACGCCTCGCCCCGCGCTTCCAGGTGTACTTCCTCGCGCTCGGCGTCGGGTACGTCACCGCGGAGCTCGCGTTCGTCCCGAAGTTCGTCCTCTATCTCGGGCACCCGAGCCACGCGCTCTCGATCGTGCTCTTCGCGCTCCTGGTCTCGTCGGGGATCGGGAGCGCGCTCAGCCCGCGCGTGGTCACGGGCTACCGGCGTCTCGCGGTCGTCGCGATCGCGATCGCGTTCGTCCTCTGCGCGGAGCAGGTCGCCCTGCCGCGGCTCTTCGACGCGACGCTCGGTCTACCTTTCGCCGCGCGCGCCGTGATCGCCGTGCTCCTGGTCGCGCTCCCCGGCACGCTCATG
>JBKJQC010000435.1:0-11075 GCA_046593995.1 Polyangiales bacterium | reverse complement strand
CATCTGGGCGGGTCCGCACCACCTGCTCAATACCGCGCTGCCGGACTGGGCGCAGACGCTCGGCATGATCTTCAGTGTGGCGCTCATCGCGCCGAGCTGGGGCGGCATGCTCAACGGCCTGCTCACGCTACGCGGCGCCTGGGACAAGGTCCGCAAGGATCCCGTCCTCAAGTTCTTCGCCGCCGGGATCACGTTCTACGGCATGGCGACGTTCGAGGGCCCGATGCTCTCGATCAAGAGCGTGAGCGCGCTCGCGCACTACACCGACTGGATCATCGGGCACGTGCACGTCGCCGCCCTCGGGTGGAACGGCCTGATGGCCGCGGGGATGTTCTACTGGATGGTCCCCCGCCTCTACGGGACGGAGCTCTACTCGAAACGCACCGCCGACGCGCACTTCTGGATCGGCACCATCGGCATCTTCCTCTACGCGCTGTCGATGTGGGTCAGCGGCATCACGCAGGGAATGATGTGGCGCGCGATCGACGCGAAGGGATCGCTGGTCTACCCGAACTTCGTCGAGACGCTGAACGCGATCAAGCCGATGTACTGGATGCGACTCGTCGGCGGGTCGATGTACCTGATCGGCATGTGCCTGATGGCGTGGAACCTCTGGAAGACGGCCAAGCAAGGCAAGGCCGTCGACGGAGAGACCGAGGTCGTCGTCGAGCTCGAGGAGGAGAAGGTTCCTGCGAGGCAGCTGGTCTTCGGGAGGCCGGTGGTGATCACGTTCATCGTCCTCGCGCTCCTCGGCGGGATCGCGGTGACGGACGCGGTGGGCGCCGGCGCGTTCATGCTGCTGGCCTTCACCGTCGCGTCCTTCGCGCTCTACTACGCGTGGGCCAGCCGCGACACGTCGAAGCCGACCTGGCACGGCATGATCGAGGGCCGACCGCTGATCTTCACCGTGTTCACGGTCATCTCGGTGACCATCGGCGGCGTCGCGGAGATCATCCCGGCGCGCGTCATCCCGAACAGCGGCGCAGGCACCAAGGTCGGTGCCACCACCACGCACCCGTATCGCGCGCTCGAGCTCGAGGGACGCGACATCTATCTGAAAGAGGGTTGCTACAACTGCCACTCGCAGATGATTCGTCCATTCCGCGACGAGGCTCTCCGCTACGGCGATGTCTCGACGCTCGACGACTCGAAGTACGACCACCCGTTCCAGTGGGGCTCGAAGCGCACCGGGCCGGATCTCGCACGTCTCGGGGGGAAGTATCCGAACGTGTGGCACTGGCAGCACATGATGGATCCGCGCGCCATCTCGCCGGGATCGAACATGCCGAGCTACGCGCACATGGCGAGCAACACGCTCGATTATTCCGACACTGCCGACAAGCTCCGCGCGATGAAGGCCGTGGGGGTCCCCTACAAGCCGCAGCAGATCGAAGAAGCTTCGGCCGACGCGAAGGCGCAGGCCCAGGAGATCGTCGCCGATCTGAAAGCGCAGGGCATCGATGCGAGGCCCGACAGCGAGCTCGTCGCGCTCGTCGCGTATCTCCAGCGCCTCGGCAAGAACACGCCGCCACCCGCGCCCGCGAAGGGCCCGACCGTGTCCCTGACCGAAGCTACGACGGCGCACTGAAAGGAGCCTCCATGTACAAGCTGCTGCTCGCGAACAGCCCGTTGTTGGTCCTGCCGATCTTCGCGCTGGTGCTGTTCCTCGTGACGTTCACCCTGATCGTGATTCGCACCTTCGCGCGCCGCGCCGAGACGTACTCGGACGAGGCGGCACTTCCCCTCGCTGACGACGATTCACCCGTAGGAGCGCTCGATGTCACGCAAGAATGATCCGGACGCGTCCGGCGAATCCGGCGACAAGATCGTCCACGAGTACGACGGGATCCTCGAGGCCGACAACGACCTCCCGAACTGGTGGCTCGCCATCCTGTTCGGGACGATCGCGTTCGGCGCCGTGTATTGGCTGGCCGCGGAGTCGTTCAAGATCACCCCGTCACCCAAGGCGGCGTTCGACGACGAGGTCGCAAAGGTCCGCGCCGAGGAGGCCAAGAGGATGATGGCCGTGGGTGCGGTGACCGACGACTCGCTGAAGACGCTCGCCGCAGATGCGAAGTCCCTCGAGGAAGGAAAGAACGCCTTCGTGTCGACGTGCGCAGCGTGTCACCTCGCGTCGGCTGGCGGCGGCATCGGCCCGAACCTCACCGACGAATTCTGGTTGCACGGCGGTACGCCGACCAAGGTGTACGGCACGATCAAGGATGGCGTCACCGCCAAGGGCATGCCCGCATGGGGAGGCTCGCTCGGTGAAGAGCGCGTGCGGCTCGTGACCGCGTACGTCCTCAGCCTCCGCAACACCAACGTGCCCGAAGGCAAGGCGCCGCAGGGTGAGAAGGAGCTCTGAGGAGCTCGCGCTCGAGGCGCAGACGGGATTGCGACATGGCAAACGCAGCGAAGAAGATCCGGCTGAACGTCGTGCAACCGGGTGCGGAGCTGCAGAGCTCGCTCCGACCGGACGGTAGCCGCGCGTTCGTACACCCTGCCGACGTGCGCGGCCGGTTCACCCGTGCACGTCACATCGTGTTCTTCGCGCTGATCGCGTGGTGGGTGGTGCTGCCGTTCCTTCGCATCGCCGGCCGGCCTGCGCTGATGTTCGACGTCGAGCAGCGACGCTTCTTCATGTTCGGGGCGACGCTCAACGCGCAGGACACCTGGCTGCTGTTCTTCCTCCTGACAGGTGTGGCGCTCGCGATCGCGATCGTCACGATGCTGCTCGGACGCGCGTGGTGCGGTTGGTCGTGCCCGCAGACGGTGTTCCTCGAAGGGTTGTTCCGTCCGCTCGAGCGCCTCATCGAGGGTCCGCGCGAACAGCGAATGCGCCGCAAAGAAGGCCCATGGAATTGGGACAAGACGTGGCGCAAGGTCGTGAAGCACGGTGTCTTCGTGCTCCTCTCCGCCTTCGTCGCGCACGTCTTCATTGGCTACTTCGTCGCGCTCCCGAAGCTGTGGTCGATGATCGGCGGAAGCCCCGCGGCGCACCCGGAGGCGTTCGGTTGGGCGGTCGGTCTGACCGCGATCTTCTACGGGAACTTTGCGCGCTTCCGCGAGCAACTGTGCATCGGTGTCTGCCCCTATGGGCGCCTGCAGTCGGTGCTCATCGATCAGGACTCGCTGGTCGTCGGCTACGACGCGCGACGCGGTGAACCGCGTGGCAGGAAGCACGACGAGCGCGCGGGCGACTGCGTCGACTGCAACCGCTGCGTCGTCGTCTGCCCGACCGGTATCGACATCCGCAACGGGCTCCAGCTCGACTGCATCGGCTGCACGCAGTGCATCGACGCGTGCGACGACATCATGGACAAGCTGAAGCGTCCGCGCGGCCTCGTGCGCTACGACTCTCTGAACGGCCTCTCGGGCGAGGCGCGCCGCATGCTCCGACCTCGGCTCGCGATCTATGCATTGGTGACGCTGCTATGGGTGGTCGCTGTGTCCCTCGCGCTCGGCAAGCGCGTCGACTTCGAAGCGAACCTGCTCCGCCTGCGCGGTGCGCCGTTCGTGATGGAGGGCGGCATGATCCAGAACGCGTTCACGATCCACCTCATGAACAAGCGTCCGGACGATGCGACGTTCACCATCGTGGCGACATCCCGCGCGCCGATCGCCTTCGTGGTCGCGATCCCGAAGCCGCAGGTGGAGGGGCACGGCGGTATCGACGTCCCCATTTTCATCACGCTGCCGCGCGAACAGTTCCACGCGCCGATTCCGTTCGAGGTGACGATCACCGGGCAGGACGGGGCGATGCGCACCGTCTCCGCGACGTTCCTCGGCCCCCTCTCGCCCGGAGGTCACTGACGTGAGCGTGATGATCGCCATGATGACGGGAGCGACGCTCGGCGCCGCCTCCGGCTTTCACTGCGCGGCGATGTGCGGTCCGCTCGTGGCCACCGTTTGCACGCGCGAGCGCTCGGTCGATCCCGGAGCTGCACTGTCGTACGTCACGGGCCGCA
The DNA here is from genome assembly GCA_046593995.1 of Polyangiales bacterium. Lineage (GTDB taxonomy): Bacteria > Myxococcota_A > Polyangia > Polyangiales > JADJMO01 > JALHOE01. The sequence goes on along the minus strand of JBKJQC010000435.1, from coordinate 7,107 downwards.
CGGTCGGATACGCGATGATCGGCGCGCTCGCCGCATCGCTCGGCGGTCCTCTCACTGGGACGTGGAGCGGAGCAGTGCGACTCGTGGCCGGACTCCTCGCCGCGGTCGCGCTGATGCGGCAGGGATGGAAGCTGCTCCGCACACCGCCTCGGGCCGGGCTCGTTCAGCTCCAAACCCGCAGACCTTCACGATGGAGAGCGAGCTTCCTCGGGCTCGCGACGGCGGCGTTCCCCTGCGGCGCATTGATCGCAGCCGTGCTCGCCGCGGTCGCGCTCGGAGGCGCGCGCGACGGAGCGCTCGCGATGGCGACGTTCTCCATCGCCAGCGCGCCGCTCCTGCTCTCCCCATCGTGGCTCGGCGCTTCCATCGGCCGACGACTCGGTGCGCGAGCGCTACGCTATGCCGGCGCCGCCTTGATCCTCGCTGCCGTCGGCATCGCAACGATGTCCGCGATCGTCGCGCTCACCCCAGCGAAACCCGCCTGCTGTCGTCACGGATGATGCGCAGCGAGACAGCCGTACGCCTCGCGGAGCACGGATGCGGACGCAGCGAGCGCGGCACGTTCCTCTTCGTCCATCTCGGGAACGATCACGTCGGCTGCCACCCTGCCCACGACGCACGGCAGCGAATAGACCACGTCGCCATGCAGGCGGCCCACCGTGAGGACGCGACGCTCCGATCGAAGCACCGCTCGCAGGATGTCCGCGGTCGCAAGGCCGATCGCGTGGTTCGTCGCGCCCTTCCTCCGGATGATTTCGTAGGCGGCGCGACGGACCTGCTCGGCGACCCGCCGTTCTACTTCGCGCGTCCAACCGGCGCGCGACCGCAAGAGCGACCCACCCACCGTCGCGCTCGAGAAGAGCGCCACCTCGGAGTCGCCGTGCTCGCCCACCACTTGCGCGTGGATGGACCGGGGGTCGACCGCGAGCTCGCACGCGAGTACGTGCCGCAGGCGCGCCGAGTCGAGCGTAGTTCCCGTTCCGATCACGCGGTCGGGTGGAAGACCGGACGCTTCGAGGACAACGTGGGTCAGGACGTCGACGGGGTTCGTCACGTTGACGACCAGACCACCGAAGCCGCGCAGCCTCGAGCCGATCTCACGCGCAATCGCTGCGTTGTCGTGCAGAAGCTGCAGCCGCGTCTCACCCGGTTTTCCGCCGCGGCCTGCGGCGATGACGATCACATCCGCATCGCGGAGCTCGTCGAACGTCGCCGGGTGAACGGCGGCGTGCGGATAGAAGGCGGCGCCGTGCGCGAGGTCCATGGCTTCGCCCTCGGCGATTTCCGCGCGGACGTCGTGGACGAGAACACGCGTGGCGACGCCGCTGTGCAGCGTCGATATCGCGACGCTCGCGCCAACCCAGCCCATCCCGATGATTCCGACGGTCGACATCCAGCACCTCCGTACGCGAGGCCGATACGGGCAAACGTGATGCCACCTCTCGCCCCGCCCTCCGCGGCGGCCATGCGCGCTGTCGGAGAGTACGACACGCGTGATCCTCCACGGCTCGGTCCTTGCGACATCGTGGCGACCGGGCTGCGCGTACCGATGGCCTCCGCGCAAAGCGCTGCTGATCGCGCTCCGAGTCGCCCGCGCGAACGTCTCACGACGCCAAGGGCGGGTCGACCGGCATGATGCAGTAGCGCGCAAGCCGTGCGTCGGCGTCGTCCGATCCTCGCGACAGAACGCTTCGCCCACGACGGCACGGCCGGTGCTCAGCATGAGCCCATGCGCATGCTCATTGCGACCGATCTCGGAGACGACGCGGCAGAGAGCCTCGAGGTCGCGCGCGCGTTCCACCTTCGTCACCCCGGCCCGCTCTTCGTCGTTCACGTCATCCCCTCGATGTCGCGACCCCAGATGCTCTTCCCGCAGGCCGTGCAGAGAGACGCCGTCCTCGCACTCGACGTCCACCAGATTGTCAGCGCGCGGCTGCGCGCGCTCGTGCCCGAAGATCTGACCGAGGCCGAGATCTTCATCGAAGAGGGTGACGCGGCAGAGCGGCTCCTCGCGTTCGCGCGCGAACGAGCGATCGACGTCATCGTCCTCGGCGGCCGCGACCCCGGCGGCAAGCGCATGTTCGGCAGCGTCGCGGAGGCCGTGCTCACCCACAGCGAAGTGCCGGTGCTCGTGACCCGACCTCACGCGGCGACAAACGAAATCGTGGCGGCGACCGATCTCGGCGAGCAGGGGATGTTCTCGGTGAGCCGCGCACTGTGGGCGGCGAGTCCGACCGGCGCGCGGGTGACCGTGGTGAACGTTCGGCCCCGCGGTGAGGCCGGCCTCGACCAGCGTCTGCTCGCGCCGGTGCGCGAGACCATCCGTCAGGTGGATGCCGTCGTGCTCGAGGAAGGTGATCCCGCACCGGCGATCGTCGCGCTCGCGGAACGGCGTGATGCGGAGCTCATCGTGGTCGCGTCCCACAGCCGCAAGGGGTTCGCGCGGCTCATGATCGGCAGCGTCGCGTCGAGCGTCGTCCGCAAGGCGTCCTGCTCCGTGCTCGTCGTGCCACTGAGCCTCGCGCCCAGCGCGACGCGCGACGTCGCGTGAGAGGGCACGTCACTTGCTGTGCTGCGGAGGAACCATGACCACCATCGACCACTACATGACCAAGTCGCCGCATACGATCGGCGACGATCAACCGCTCGCCCGTGCGCACGAGCTGATGCGCGAGTACTCGATCCGACACCTCCCGGTGCTGCACGGCGGGAAGCTCGTGGGGCTCGTGAGCCTCGGCGATCTCCATCTGCTCGAGACGTTCGGAAAGACCAACCTCGAGAAGGCGACCGTCGAAGAGGCGATGACGCCGGATCCCTACGTCGTCTCGCCCGACGCCTCTCTCGGCGAGGTCGCGGAGAGGATGGCGGAGCACAAGTACGGCACCGCGATCGTCGCGCGCGGCACGAAGGTCGTCGGGATCTTCACCACCATCGACGCGCTCCGTGCGCTCACGCGGCGGACCTCATGACCCGGTTCGCGCACCGTCCAGTGATCACGGCGACGCCCGACGCGGACGTCGCTTCGGTGGCGCGGCTGATGCGCGCGCATCACGTCGGCTGCGTGGTCATCGTCGAACGCAAGCGACCGATCGGGATCGTCACCGATCGGGACCTGGCGCTGCGGGTCCTCGCCCAAGGCCTACCGCTCGACAGCCCGGTCTCACTGGTGATGACGCCGGATCCGACGACGGCCCCCCTGACCGCCGGGCTCGAGACCATGCTCCGCACGCTGCGGAAGGCCGGGACACGGCGGCTGCCGCTGGTGAACGAAGACGGCACCCTCGCGTCGATCGTGACCCACGGCGATCTGGTGCCGCTCCTTGCGCGCGAGCTGCAGAGCGTAGGCGAGGCCATCGAGCGCTCGGTCGACGCGTCGGAGCTCCGCTGACGCGGACGAGCGTCACGCGAGCGGCGCGAACGGGAAGCACATCGTGAACTTCGCTCCGTTGCCCGGCGCGGTTTCGAGCCCGATCTTCCCACGGCTCCGCTGCACGAACGCGTAGACGTTCGCGAGGCCGAGGCCGGTGCCTTCCTGCCCCTTCGTCGTGAAGAAGGGCTCGAAGACGCGGTGCTCGATCTCGAGTGTCATCCCCGGCCCGTCGTCGCCGACGCACACGAACCCGTGGCCGTCCTCCGTCCGCCCTGTCGACACGGTGATCGTCCCGCCGGTGGGCATCGCATCGATCGCGTTCACGACGAGGTTGACGATCGCCGCGACGCCCTCCGCGGACTGGAGCTTCACCGCCGGCGGGGATGCGAATCGCTCCACCAGCTTGTAGTGCACGTCATGCTTCGTGCGCGTGCGCGGGTGACAGATCTCGATCGCTTCCTTCGCGAGGAGGTTCAGGTCGACCGTCTCCGCAGGGCCGCTTGGCGCCTGACGAGAGAAGTCCCGCAGGCGCTCGATCGTCTCGAGCCCGCGCTTGAGGACGCCCTGCATCTCGACGATCGATTCCTGCGCGTCGGTGTTGTCCTTTGGGACGGATCTACGGAGGAACTGCAGGTGCAGCGAGAGCGGGTTGATGATGTTCTTCAGGTCGTGCGACACGCCGGCAGCCATCTCGCCGAGCGCGCGCAGCTTCTGGGTTCGCTCCATCACCTCACGCGCTGCGCGGAGCTCGGCGTAGTTGGCGGACAGCTCCGCATAGCGAGCTGCGTTGCTCAGACCACTCGCGGCCAGGCCGGCTATGGCCTGTGCGAACGCGAGGTCGCCCGGCCCGAGCATCGTGCTCCGAGGAAAGACGTACACGATCGATCCGAACATGCCGCCTCCCGATGCGAGCGGAATGACGAGCGTGTGCGCGTCCCTGCACGATGGGTGATCGTGACAGCGGGTGAGGAGCTCGTCGCCGAGCTCCGGCCCGAATGCGTCCAAGTCTCCCGGAAAACCGGGGATCTCGGCGGGAAGATTGAACGAGGCTCCGACGGTCGACGTACCGTCTGGCCCGATCTGGACCACCAGCGCGGCCGTCGCCCCAACGTGCGCCACGGCGGTCCGTACGAGCGCCTGGTGCACGGACGCCGGCTCTGCGACGCCCGAGAGAAGGTCTCCGAACTGGACGAGCACGTTCATCGTGCTCTCGAGATTGGTGTGCGACACGGCGATTCTCTTGTCGCCATCACGGCGCCGCGCGGCAAGGCCGACGATAGTTCATGCGCATGCCGACTCGGCTGACGACGCAGCCCACGTTGGAGTACCGTCTCGGCTCGATGATCCGTCCTGACCGCCCGGCGCGCAGCCTCCTCGGCATTCTGAAGTTCGACGAACGCGAGCTCGCGACCCGGCGCTCGTACTACGAGCTCGAGGACGAGGATCTCGCCCGGCTCGCGCGCCTCCGCCCCTTCGCGGAGAAGCACATGGACGACGTCGTCGAGGACTTCTACGCGTTGCTGCTGCGCCACGCGGAGTCACGACGGTTCTTCCCGGACGAGTCGACGATCCGCCGCGTCAAGCGCATGCAGCGCGAGTACTTTCTCGAGCTGTTCGATGGCCGGTGCGATCTCGGGTACGTCGAGAACCGCCTCCGCGTGGGCGCCGTACACGAACAAATCGGCATGGCGCCGCGCTGGTACATCGGCGCGTACCGCCACTACCTCGCCATCCTGCAGCGGAAGATCGACCAGGACTTCACCGACCACGCCGAGGCGCGCCTGAACTACGCCAGCATGGCGAAGCTCGTCATGTTCGACGTATCGCTCGCGATCGATTCGTACATCGCCGCGAACCTGGAGACGCTCGGACGTCACCAGCAAGCGATCCGCGAGCTATCCACCCCGGTCATCAAGGTGCACGACCACGTGCTCTTGTTGCCGTTGGTCGGCGCCATCGACAGCCAGCGCGCGCAGCAAATCATGGAGGCTGTGCTCGTACGCGTCATCGCGGAGAAGGCCAAGGCGATGATCATCGACATCGCAGGCGTGCCCGTCGTCGACACGCAGGTCGCCGATCACCTGCTCAAGACGACGGCCGCCGTCCGGCTGGTCGGCGCAAAGACGATCCTCACCGGCATCAGCGCGCAGGTCGCGCGGACGATCATCCAACTCGGCGTCGACATCTCCGCGATGCACACCGTCGCGCAGCTCTCCGAAGGGATCGAGCTCGCTCTCGAGTTCGTCGGGAAGCGCATCACGCAGGAGGCTCCGTGAGCCTGAGCGGCGCGATCCCGATCCTGCGGGTCGGATCGAATCTGCTGACCACCATTCACATCGATCTCCGCGACACCATCGCGGAGGCGTTCCAGGAAGACGTGCTCGTCGCGATCGAGAAGACCGGCGCGAGCGGACTGGTGATTGACATCACCGGCCTCGAAGAAGTCGACACGTACGTCGCGCAGATCCTCGCGGACACTGGTCGCATGGCGAAGCTGATGGGGACGCAGACGGTCCTCGTGGGCATGCGGCCCGAAGTGGCCGCCACGCTGATCCGCATGGGCTACGGCATGGATGGCGTCGACACGGCGCTCGACGTCGACGACGGCCTCGCTCAGCTCCTCGCGCGGAAAAACGCGAAAGCGAAGAAGGCTCGCCCGTGACACAGGGGCACGGCGCGGAGATCCTCGAGCGTTGGGAGATGCCCATCGCTTGCGAGGACGACATCATCACGGTGCGCCGCAAGGCCCGCGCGCTCGCGCAGCAGCGCGGGTTCGACGCGTTCGCGGCGGCCGCGCTCGCGACGGCGGCGTCAGAGCTCGCGCGCAACGTCTGGGTCCACGGCCACGGGGGCAAGGCGAGCATCGAGGAGCTGTCGGACGGCCACCGCACCGGCATCCGTGTCGTCTTCGACGACGAGGGCCCCGGAATTGCGGACCTGCCTCGCGTGCTGGCCGGAGGATTCAGTACGACGCGGTCGCTCGGCCTCGGGCTGTCCGGCACCAAACGACTGGTGGAAGAGTTCGACATCGACTCCACGCCAGGCAAGGGCACGAAGGTCACGATCTGCAAATGGACGCGCTACTGATCGATCGCTGGCTCGCCGGCGCCCCGTACCTCTCGACCCCCGACGAAGCCGCCGTGTCGGTCGTTCGCGAGGAGCTACGCGCCATCGCCCATGACGTCGGGTTCGACACCACGGTCGTATCCGAGCTCGCCATTCTCGTGAGCGAGCTCGCGACCAACCAGATGCGTCACGCACGCCTCGGACGCATCGCAATGCGCACGATCGAGCGCGCGGGCACGCGCGGCATCGAGATCCTCGCGGCCGATAGAGGTCGTGGGATCAACGACTGCACCGGGGCGCTCTCGGGCATCCCGCGCTCCAGCGGCAGCCTCGGAACGGGCGTGTCCACCGTCGTCAGGTTCGCGGACGAGGTCGACTTCGACGTACGGCTCGGCGAAGGCACCGCGATCTGGGCGCGACGCTTCGTCTCGCGCGTACCGAGACGACGCGAGGTCGCGATCCTATCGCGGCCGGCCGACGGCGAGTCCACCATCGGCGACGATGCGACGTTCGTCCGACAAGAGGGAAGGCTCGTGCTGGCGCTGGCGGACGGTCTCGGTCACGGGGTCCTCGCGCGCGACGCCTCCGCCGGCGCCGTCGCCATCGTTCACGGCACCGTCTCGCTGACGACGATCCTGGAGGACGCGCACGAGGCGCTGCAGGGAACACGC
>JBKJQC010000367.1:0-13253 GCA_046593995.1 Polyangiales bacterium | reverse complement strand
GACGACCAGACCAGCGCGCCCGAGCCGCTCACCTTGGTCACGAATGCGTCCTGCGTGCCGCCGCCGTAGGTCGTGTCGAAGCCGCCGCTCGTCGGGAAGTCGGTCGAGGACGCGCGCCCCGTGACGAAGATGTTCCCGCTGCCGTCGACCGCGATGCCCCGGCCGATGTCGTCGAGAGCGCCGCCGAGGTACGACGACCATAGCAGCGTGCCGGAGGAGCTCACCTTCGTCACGAACGCGTCGCCCCCGCCGCCGAGGCTCGTATCGAACGCGCCGCTCGTCGCGAAGTCGCTCGAATACGTGGCCCCCGTCACGAGGGCATTCCCGCCGCCGTCGATCGCGATCGCGTAGCCCCCGTCCCACCCGGCGCCGCCGAGGTACGAGGACCACAGCAACGTGCCCGACGAGCTCAGCTTCGCAACGAACGCGTCGTTGCCGCCGCCGAGGGTCATATCGAAACCACCCGTCGTCGGGAAGTCGCCCGAGGTCGTGAGCCCGGTGACGAACGCGCTGCCGGTGGCGTCGACCGCGATCGCGACGCCGTCGTCGAACGCGCCGCCGCCCAGGTACGACGACCAGAGTAACGCGCCCGACGCGCTCACCTTCGCGACGAACGCGTCCCTCGTGCCGCCCAGCGTCGTGTCGAGTCCGGGCGTCGTCGGGAAGTCTCCAACTCCCGTCGTGCCCGTGACGAACGCGTCGCCGCTGCCATCGACCGCGATGCCGTTGCCCATGTCGGCGCTGTTGCCACCGAGGTACGAGGACCATGCGATCGTCGGATCGATCACGAGCGTGCTCTGCCCGTCCCAGCCTTCGACCTCGACGCCGACGTCCTGATCACGCACCACGTGCCGCGCTGGAAGCTCGCGCCGTTCGCTCTCGGCGCTCCTTGCGATCGCGAACGCTCGCAGACCGCGTACGCGTAGCACGCCGAGCGGGGTCTCGACGTCGACCCCACGTCCATCGTCGACGACGCGCACCGCTGTCGCGCCCTCCCAGCGCATCACGACGTCCGATACCTTCGCGCCTGGCGAGAGCACGAAGCGATACGCGAGCCCTCCGGGGGTCGGCTCCGCGATCATGTCGGCGCCCGGCCAAGGCTCCTCCCACGCGAGCTGTCCGTACGTCGGCGCCGCGGTCTGCCACTTCGATTTCGCACCGAGATGCCGATGCACACGGCCGGGCGCCTCGTGCTCGGCGAGCGGCGTCACCTCGCGCGCGCCGACGAGCGTCGCGAACAGGCCACCCGAGCGAACGACATCGTCGTGCTTCGTCCTCCCGGACAACCTGAACGCGAGCCCGCGCTCGGTGAAGAACGCGCTCGAGCCGGCGCGACGCATCACGTAGCGGCCCGAGCGATCGGGCATCGGTGTGATCGCGCTCGGCACGATGAACGTCGTCGCGCGACTGGCCAGCGAAGGCACCTCGAGCGCAGGCGTCGAGGGCGCGAACGAAGGAAGCGTCGGACCGAGGGCCTGCGGATCGTTGCCGGCCGCGAACGGTAGCCCCGGCTTTGCCGTCGCAGGAGCGAGCGGCGCGGGACGTTCGGCTCGCAGCGCTCGCCGAAGCGCACGGTTGGCGGTCGGATCGAGCGACACCTCTCCCACGCCGACCCCGGCCTGCGCACCGTCGTGCGCGGTGCAGCCGCAGAGGGCAAGGAGGCACGGCACCCAACCCACGCCGGCATGGCTTCGCATGCTCATCCCGTTACTCCGGAGCGAGGCGCATGTCTCGATCGAAGCTACCTCGCAGTGTCCCAAATCTCGTCGGGAAGGTCGTGTGAGCGGGCGAAGCACCCGACGACGCCTCCACTCGAAGATGCCGGCCGTGATCTTGCCGCGATAGTGCGCGCACGTGCGCGGACACGACCTGGCGGGCGTGGACGCGACATCGGCGCGCTGAAGCGCGAGGCGCGGGGGGGATCGTCGAGGCGACCGCGATCGCCTCCGCACGGTCGCCGCGCTCGCTGATGACGAAGCACCGCCGCCGTGGGGAATAGCGACGGTTCAGGGGATGAAGTACCCACCAGGAATCAACACCCACACAGCGTCGTCAATCAATATTGCATACAGGCGTGGACCAAACGTCAGCGAAAAGACACCCGTGTCGCCGAGGGTGAGGCGCCTGGTCACGAGAACCTCGCTTTCGACGGCAGCTCCGTCGAACGGCTTCACACGCACGGTCTCGATGTGCCGAACGAGGCACGCTGCGTCGAAGCCCTTGCTGAAATCCCGATGGTGCGGCTTGACGGATGTCACCGCGCCACTCGCTCCAACGGTCACAATCATCAGGGCGTCACCCGCCGCGCCGTGGTCACACTCAGCGAGCGGTAGGCGGCTGATCTCATCGACCAGGCGGTGCTGATCGAGGTACACATGGCCCGTATCCGGCAGCACGACATCGGGTCTTCCGGCATCGTCCGGCTGAATTCGAATGGGCCGTTGCGGGCAGGCAGCTGTCGCGATCGAGACCAGCAGCGTCACGCAGCGCAGAAGTCTCGAGCTCACGTGCGCACCGCCGATCTCTGTCGGATTCTACGTGGTCCAGACCCCGGTGGCGAAAGCGCCCTCGGCGAGCACGTCGGCGCAGATGACCTTCTGGACCGTCCCGCCGCACTCTTCACGAAGTCCGCTCACTGATAGAAGCGCGCGAGGAACGCGGTGCCGGCCGACGAGCCGTCGATGGTCCCACGGCCGAAGTCGACGTCGGTGCGGAACTCGCCGGTCACGAGGATGCGATCGGTGTCGGTGATCGCGAGCGCGGTCGGGCGGACATAGTTCGGGGTCGCGCCGGTCGCGCCGTAGATCTTGGTCCACCGCGCCGAGAGGCCGACCGCATGGAGCTTGACCATCGCCATCTGGGTATCGTCGCCGGACGCCGTGTACGTGGTGCCGTCGAACGTGAGGTCGCGGCTGAAGTCCATGGCCAGGACGACCTGACCGTAGCTGTCCATGCCGATCCCGCGCACGTGACTCCCTGCGCTGCTCCCGAAGGGGATCGCGTACGCGGCGTCGAGGTTGGTGTCGAGCTTCACCGCATAGCTGTCGCGGGGTTCGCTGCCAGCGTTCGACTCCTGCAGCGTGATGTCCGGACCGACGCGCAAGCCGCCGGCGAACGAGCCTCCGAACGTGATCCGACCGCCGCGGGAGACATCCATCGCGGTGATCGTCGCGTCGCCCTCGAGGAAGAAGGAGTCGGAGATGAGCAGCGATCGGGTCAGCTTGCTCACGCCCCAGTTGGTCTGGGTGGTCGGCGCGGTGAGGTGCCCCTTGCTGCCGACGTAGATGGCGCCGTTGCCGTCGAGGCTCACGAACTGCGCGTACGTGGCGTCGAAGCGACGCGCGGTGATCAGATTGCCGGCGTCGTCGAACCGCGCGACGACCATGTCGGTGGTGTTCGGGTCGGGATCCGAAAGCAGGCCGGTACCCCAATCGATGTCCCCGACCACACGCGCGAGCACCACGAACCCCCCGTCGTCGTGCACCGCCACATCCTTGATGAACACGCGCCCGGTGGTGCCGGTTGTGGTGGAGCTGCCGAGAGGCAAGTGGCGAATCAGGTTGCCCGACCCGGCGTCGAACACCGTCACCATGGAGCTCGAGCCGCGATCGACCGTGGTCACGAGGCGTCCGCCGCGCGCGGCGACCTGCAGCGAGTCGGGGATGATGGTGGTGTAGCCGTCGAGCGTGATCCGGTAGCTCATCGCGCCCGTGGTGGTGTACCGCGTGACGTCGGCCCACTCCCCGTACAGGTTGTCGCCCTGGCGGGTGCGGGTGACGAACGCGGCCCCGGTCTCGTCGGTCGCGACGTCCGTCGCGAGCGTGGGGTTGCGATACGAAGCCCACCGCCAAACCTTCGTCCACGCGGCCTTGCCGGGCGTGCTCGTGACCGCGAGGGCCTCTGCCGTCGACTCGGTCGCGACCTCGTCCCCCTCGGGCTCATCGCTGACGGACTGCGTGCACGCAGCGAGGGCGAGCAAGGGAAACGCAACGAGGCCACGGACGAATGCACGCATGGGTCACCTCCAGACGGCGACCTACGGTGCAATTGATGCGCCCGGTTTACCGAACGCGCTTCGCGATAGTGCGCGCGCACGTGCGCGACACGACGTCCGCCAGCCACGGCATTACGAAGCCTCCAGGCGAGGACGAGGGCTGCAGCATGGGACACGGAACCTCGCGCGCGCCCGGCGCGATGATCGCGCTGCTGGCGCTCGTCGCGGTGGCCCGCGTTCGCGGTGCGGCACATGCACGGCACCGCCGACGACGTGCCCTACATCGGGCTCGGTGATTCAGGATCGGCGCCTTCGCGTGATCGCCACGAAGGCGAGCGCGACGATCCACGCGTTCGACGGGGATCGATGTCCCATGGCGCACCCGCCGTCGTCGGTTGGCGGCGTTCCGCTCGGCGTGCAGGTCTTGGTCGGGACGTCGCACACGAACCCGTTGGCGCAGTCTGCCGAGGCCACGCACGCCGTGCGACATGCGCCGAATGCCAGCTCGCACACGTAGGGTGCGCAGTCGAACGGTACCGCCGTCTCCTTCGGACACAGCGCGCCGCTCGCGGTGCAGACCGCAGCACCGACGCCGGCCGTCGCGCTCGTGCACTTGTTGCGCGCGCACATCGAGCCTGTCGTGCTGCCGATGCATTGCCCGCCCGGTCCGCACGTCCCGCTGCACGTCTCCTGCGCGCCGCATTCGCCACGCAGGTCGACGCCGATCGGCTCGGGGGTGCAGATACCCGGCGACGAGGGCAGCACGCAGGAGTGGCAACGATCGCGGCACGCGGTGTCGCAGCACACTCCGTCCGAGCAGTGTCCGCTCGCGCAGTCCGCGTCCTTCTGACAACGCGCGAACGCGCCGCTCACCTTCGTCCCTGGTACGGCGGCAGGACCGGCGTCCGTCACCGGGCCGGCGTCTGCAGTCGCCGCGCTGCACCTGCCGCCGTCGCAGACACCGGACGTGCACTCGACCCCTGCGCTGCAAGCTCCGCCCGCTGCGGCGACGGTGAACATCTCGGCCGTTCCGACGATCTCGCCGAACGCCATGTTGTTGGTCGTGCCACCCGCGACGAGGACAGCGCCGTCCGCGAAGGCGATCGCGACGTGCCCGAATCTGCGGCTCGTCGCGAAGCCCCCGTCCAACCACCCCGCGGTGACCGGATCGAACACCAACACCTTGCCCGCGGTCTCTCCGCCGATCGCCACGGCGCCGCCACCGGGCAGGCGCGTGAGGGTGTGCTCCTTCCGCGGCAAGGGGAGCGACGTCGTCTTCACGACGGTGTCGGTCGACGGGTCGTAGAGCGAGGCGTCGTCGAAGTCATTGGGATAAGCGGAGCCGCCGGCGACGAGGACGCGGCCGTCGCCGAGCGCCGTCGCCGCGCCGGCGTACCCACGCACGAGACCGCTCTTGATCTCACGGAACGTCCGGCTCGCCGGCTCGAAGATCTCGGGCAGCGCCGCGGAGCCGTTGCCGCCTGCGAACAGCACCCGGCCGTCGGCGAGCTTCACGAGGGTCAGCTCGCCACGTCGGACCTTCATCGAGCCAACCGGGGCCCACGCGTTCGTCGCCGGGTTGTACGACTCCGCTTCGATCGTCGTGCTGCCTTCGTCGTTGCTCCCGCCCGCCGCGAGCACCCAGCCGTCGTCGAGCAAGATCGCCGCGCGGTCGCTGCGGCTCGAGATCATCGACCCAACGACCGTCCAGCCGTCCGTGGAGGGATCGTAGATCTCTGCGCTCGACGTGGTGTTCACGGCGTCGTCCCCGCCCGCGACCAAGACGCGACCATCTTTCAACCGAGTCGCCGTGGCTCCGCGCCGCCGCGTCGACATCGCTTTCGCCGGCGACCAAGCGCCGGTCGCGCGGTCGAAGATCTCCGCCGTCGAATGCACCGTGCCGTCGTTCGACTGGCCGCCCGCGACGAGCACCTTGCCGTCCGCGACGAGCGCCGCCGCGGGTCTGTAGCGCTTCGCGCCCATCGCGGTCAGCGGCGTGATCAGACGCGCGCGCGTCGTGGCGATCGGTCCCTGGGAGGTCTCGCGGGAGGGTGCGCAGCCGACGACGATGGCGGCCAGCATCAGCGCGCGCGAAGGGGCCATCGCGGTCGAACGTATCGCAAGGACGCCCGTCCTGCGTGTGCATCGATCACCCGCACTACGAAGCGCACTCGATGGCCAGTCCCGACAGCCGATATAGGTCGTAGTGCTGGATGGCGGCGTCCATCCCGAAGTTCCTCACGTACGCGAACGACAGCTGTCGCTCGGGATCGCACCACGCTCCGGTGCCGCCGTAGCCCGCGTGGCCGAACGCGCGAGGCGCTTTCGCGCCGATGGTGCGCACGCGGTGGTAGCCGAGGCGCCACTCCTGCGCGACCAGGACCACCCGGTCGCGCCCCTCGACCTGCTGGACCGTCGCGCGCGCCAGGGTGTCTCGAGACAGGAGCCGCACGCCGTCGATCTCGCCGCCACGTGCGAGCGCGCCGTAGAACTTCGCGAGCGCGCGCGCGGTGAACACCCCGTTCGACGAAGGAATCGGCACGCTCATCACGTCGTCGCGCGAGACGTCGAAGTCCATCATCCCGGGGGGCAGGAGCGCCTCGAAGAAGGGGCGCACCAGCTCGAGCGGCGGAGGGATCCAGCGCGGTGGGAAATCGCGCTCGGCGGCGCGAGGGTGGATCATCAATCGCGCGGCGACCTTGCGCGCGTCGGCCGGCGTCGCGACGTAGAAGTGATCGAGGCCGAGCGGCTCGGCGATCTGCGTCCGTACGAACTCGGCCAGACGAACGCCGCTGATCTTCTCGATCAACCCGCCGACCAGGAATCCGAACGTGATCCCGTGATAGCTGCTGCGCGGGCCGCGCGCGCCGGGATCGCTCTTGGGCGCCGCGCGCTCGAGCCTCCCGAGCATGTCGTCCCAGTCGAGGAGATCGCGCGCGTGGTGCACGAGGTTGCGCACGTCGTACATCCCGGCGCGGTGGGTGAGCAGATCGCGGACGGTGATCGCCTCCTTCCCGTTCTGGCCGAACGCCGGCCAGTAGCGCGCGATCGGCGCGTCGTAGTCGACGAGCCCGCGATCCGCGAGCATGTGCACGGCCGTCGCGATGACTCCCTTCGTCGTGCTGTACGCGACGCACGGCGTGTCGCGCTCCCAGGGTCGGCCGTCGCGACCGCACTGCCCCTTCCACACGTCGACGACCTTCTCACCGCGGAGGTAGATCGACAGCGCACCGCCTCGGCTTGGGCCGCGTATCGAGCGGTCCCAAGCCTCGACGAGATGGACGAATCGGCGATCGACGTGGGTGAGCGTCACCGGTAGGGCCCCGCCGTCGCGGGCAAGGGCATCCGCGCGACGGCACGCTCGAAGCAGCGCGCGGCATCGAGCGCAGGGCCGAGATCACGCAGCAGCGTGTCGGTCGACTGGACCGAGACCGGGTGCGCGAAGAGCGCGCCGTCGTCCTCCACCACGGCTTCGCGGAAACCGACGAGCTTCTTCCGTAGCTCCTCGTCGAGGAACGTGCGCGCGAGCTCTGCGTCCGCCGCGGCGACGAGGAAGCGTTTGTCGAAGACCGTATCGCCGAGCAAGAGGTCGTTCGCGAACGCATCCGTCCACTTCTTGTCGCGCAGGGTGAGCGAGAGCTCGAAGGAGGGCCACTCGAGCTCACACGCCGCGAAGAGGCCGCTGTCGCGTTGCTCGAGCCGGAGCGACATGCTCACGACGCCGAAGCTCCCGCGCATTTCCTCGCGGGCGGTGTCTACGTCGAGCTCGAGCTTCTGCGCGGCGGCGCGCCACACGAGCTCGCGTCGCTCGCGCCCGACGGGCGGGACACGCGTGAGCTTGCGGGCGCGGGTGCCGCCGCGAAGGGGCGCGACGATCTCGATCGGCGCCTCGAGGAACCGCTTGTCGCGCACGTTACCGCTCGCCACGACGCCGATCTTCCACGCCACCGCGCCGTGCACGCTCGCGAACGATGGCGTCGCGTCCTTCGGCAGACGGATGCGGAACGGGACCGTCTCGCTCTCTTTCGGCGGACGATCGAGCACGCGTGACGAGAGCGACGACGCCTCGCTCCATGCGTACGGCGCCGCATCCGAGGTGCGCACGGCGTCGAACGCAATGAACGCGATCTCGACGTTCGAGGGAGCATTCTTGCGCAGGTTGGAGAACGACACCGCGCCGGAGAGCACGCCGCCGGTCTCGATGCGCACGTCGTCGAGCGAGAGCTCGATGTAGGGCCCTTCGCCGGACGCGCCCGACGAGAAGATCTGCGGCGTCGTCGAGCCGGCTTCACGCGGCCGCGGTCCGACCGTGACGCGGTACGTCTCGCGCCGATCGAGCCACCACGGAATCACCACATGCACGTCGAGCTCGTACTCGACGAAGTACAGGCGTCCGCGGTGCGATGGCGGAGAGCCTGCAGGGATCACGAACTTCGAGCGCAGGCGGTGCTCGCCCTTCGTGAGCGTCCGCGCACCGAAGCTCGAGCGCTGCGCGACGATCGGCCGCGAGACCCGCAGCACCGAGTCCCCGCCGCCGATCGCCGCGTGCTCGTGACCGCGCAACGTGAGGTCGATCGAAGACACGGGCGTCTCGGATCCGCTCGTGAGCACGACCTCGACGACGAGATCGCTCCCGATGGCCGCGACACCCGGTCGCAACAACACCTGCATCTTCGGCCGGCTACGCACGCGAACTCCAGTCTTCAGTCATCAGTCATCCGTCATCAGTCATCCGAGAATGGCAGAGAGAGCAGTCTCGTCTCCACTCACGACTGACGACAGACGACTGACGACTGACGACTGGCGTCAGCCGCGGAAGATCTGCATGACGTCGTTCAAGAGCTTGATCGATTCGGCCTTCGGGCGCTGGAACGCGTTGCGCCCCATGATCGAGCCGAACGCGCCGCCGGCGTGCAGCTCGCGCACTTCCGCGAGGAGCTCCGCCGTCCCTTTGGACTCGCCGCCGCTGAAGATGACGATGCGCTTGCCGTTGAACGAGCTCTGCACCACGTGGCGCACGCGGTCGGTCAGCGTCTTCGTCGAGATCGAGAACTTCTCGAAGACCTTCTTCGCCTCCGGTTGCTCGATGTGGTCCTTCGGCGGCTTCACCTTGATGATGTGCGCACCGAGCTGCGCCGCGATCTGCGCGGCGTAGGCCGTCACGTCGGCCGCCGTCTCCCCGTCCTTCGAGAGACCGGCGCCGCGCGGATACGCCCACGTGATCACGACGAGGCCCTTCGCCTTCGCCTCCTGGGTGATCTCGCGGAGATCTTCGTACATGCGGTTGCGCGCGCTGCTGCCCGGATAGATCGTGTACCCGACGGCGGCGCAGCCGAGGCGCATCGCCTCGTCGACCGAGCCGGTGACCGCGCTGATCGGTTGGTCGACCTTGGCGAGCGTGTCGCTGTTGTTCAACTTGAGGATGAGCGGGATCTGTCCCGCGTACTTCCCTGCGACGAGCTCGAGCGCGCCGAGCGGCGCGGCGTACGCGTTGCACCCGGACTCGATGGCGAGCTGGATGTGGTACTCGGGATCGTAGCCCTCCGGGTTCGGCTGGAACGAGCGCATCGGCCCGTGCTCGAAGCCTTGATCGACCGGGAGGATCACCAGCTTGCCCGTGCCGGCGAGCGTGCCGGTGTTCATCAGGCGGTAGAGATTGGCGAGCGTTCCGGGGCTATCGGAGGTGTACCAGGAGAGGATCTCGCGGACGCGGTCGGTCAGGGGCATGGCTTCGCTCCATCTCTCGTCGGGCGCACCCGCGCGCACTTCCACGTCGTCGAAGGGTGTGCGGGCGCGCGAGGCTTGGAAAGGGTCGGCAGGGTAGCACCTCCTGCGATGCCCCTGCCTTCCCGAAGTTGGCCCGTGGTGGTGGCCTCCGATAGGCGCTCTTCCCAGGAGACGAGGAGAACGCATGCAGCTTCCCGGACGCCTCGCGCGAACGACCGTCGGTGATCTGCTCGGCCGCATCTACAGAGCCGGCGCGAGCGGAGCGCTCGAGATCGCCATCAACGGCCCCCCCTCGCAGCGTCACAGACTGCAGCTCTCGCGTGGCCTGGTGATCGGCGTCGACCTCGACCTCGCGCCGCCCGCGGATCGATTGGGCGAGCTGCTCGTGCGCGAAGGTCTCGCGCCCGTCGAGGCCGTTGCGCGCGCGCTCTCGAAGCAACAGATCCTCGGCGAGTCCGCGCCGAAGCACGGCGAGCTCCTCGTGCGTGCCGGCGTCATCTCTCCGGAGATCCGCGACGCCGCGCTCCGCAAGCAAGCGCGCGCGCGCCTCGAGTCGCTGTTCGCCGCGACCGAGGGACGCGACGGAGAGATCCGCTTCCACGTCGGACCGGCGGCGACCTCGCGCGTCCCGACGATGTCGGCCCCACTCTTGCCGCGCGACTTCCTCCACGGTCGTCGACGCTCGCGCGTGACGAAGCGCGAGGCATCTTCGTCGGGGGCGAGCACCGCGCACCTCCACCTGACCGTCGATCGGCTGCAGGCGATGCGGCTCCTCGGCGTCGACCCGAGCTCGGACAGCGCGGCGATTCGTCGCGCGTTCCGCACTGCCGCGGCACGGATCCATCCGGACCGCCACCCGAACGCGGCCGCCACGGAGCGCGCGCGACTGCACATCGAGCTCGCGCAGCTCAGCGCTGCATACCATCTGCTCTGCGCATGACGACGACGTGATGGACGGCGAGCGCGGCGAAGGCTACGAGCCTTCTCCCGAATGCGCACGGAGCTCGTCCTCAGTCACGCCCGCGTCCTCGGTGGAGCGATCGTCGACGAGCTCGTCCGCCACGGCGCGCGCGCAGAGCTCGCAGGGGGCGTGCGCCGCGCGGAAGAGGTCGTCGACGCCCTCGCGATCGTCGTCGATCGCGCGCCGAGCGAGGTCGAGCAGGTCTTCCGCGATCACGGCAACGAGCTCTCGTTCCGCCGGACCGAGCGCGGAATCCTCCACGCCGACCTCGAGCTCGAGCACGGGACGGTCCCGGTGCGCGTCCGCTGCACCAGCGCCCGCGGGTTCGTCGAGGGACTGTTCCTCGAGACCGGCCACGACGCTCACCTCTATGCGCTCGAAGAGCGCGCGCGGAAGAGCGGTCGCACGCTGAGCGACGTCTGCGGCAACGCGCGCGACGAACGCGACGTGTACGAGTCGCTGACGACGCCGTTCATCCCGCCCGAGCTGCGCGACGACGCGAGCCTCACCGATCCGGGTCCGCTCGTCGAAGCGGTCTACGGGACGTTCCACGTCCACACCAACTGGAGCGACGGGCTCGGCACGGTGCTCGACATGGCGCGCGCCGCCGAGAAGCTCGGTCTCCGCTACCTCGGCATCAGCGATCACTCCCAGGCCGCGAGCTACGCGAACGGCCTCGACGCCACCCGGCTCGTCGCGCAACGCGCGCTCATCGACAAGGTCCGCAAAGACGTGCCGGGCATCCGGCTCCTCCACGGGATCGAGTGCGACGTCCTGTCGGACGGCACCCTCGACCTGCCGGACGCGGTGCTCGCGGATCTCGATTTCGTGATCGCGTCCGTGCACAGCGACCTCAAGCTCGACCGCAGGGCGCAGACGAAGCGCATCGTGCGCGCGCTCGGACATCCGCTCGTCACCATCCTCGGGCACCCCACGGGCCGTCTCCTCGGCGGTCGGCCGGGGATCACGTTCGACATGGACGCCGTCGCACGCGCCGCAGCGGCGTCCGGAGTGCACCTCGAGATCAACACGACCGCGACGCGCCTCGATCTCGACGTCGAAGATCTCCGCATCGCAGCGAGCCACGGCGCGACGTTCTGCATCGATCCCGACGCGCACGAGCCGCAAGGGCTCGACACGCTCGGCGATGGCGTGCTCCTCGCGCGTCGCGCGCGGCTGGCACCACACCGCGTGTTCAACACGCTCGACGTGGACGACATGGTGGCCGCGCTCCGGAGCCGGCGTGAAGTCGGTGCGCGCGCGCTCGGCCTCTCTTGACCGTAAGATGTGACGCGTGGCGAGAGCTCCGCGGATCCGCGCCGACCAGCTGCTGGTAGACCGCGAGCTCGCGCCGTCGCGCACCCGCGCCCAGGCGTTGATCAT
Source organism: Polyangiales bacterium (assembly GCA_046593995.1). GTDB lineage: Bacteria > Myxococcota_A > Polyangia > Polyangiales > JADJMO01 > JALHOE01. The sequence continues at coordinate 1,188 of JBKJQC010000367.1, read as the reverse complement.
GGCGGGCAGCGTGTTCGTCGCCGACAAGCGCATCGAGAAGTCCGGCGACACCCTGCCGGCCGACGCAGCGATCGAGGTCCGCGTGGAAGATCACCCCTACGTCTCGCGCGGGGGCGTGAAGCTCGCGGGAGCGCTCGACCGCTTCGCGATCGATCCGAAGGGGGTCGTCGCGGTCGACGTCGGCGCGTCGACCGGTGGCTTCACCGACGTGCTCCTCCAGCGCGGCGCAGCGAAGGTCTACGCGGTCGACGTCGGATACGGACAGCTGCACGACAGGCTGCGGAAGGACCCGCGCGTCGTCGTGCTCGAGCGCACGAACGCGCGCGCGATGACCTGCGAGACGCTCGGCCTCGCGGCACCGACGATCGAGCTCGCCGTCGTCGACGCGTCGTTCATCGGCCTCGAGAAGCTCCTGCCGGCGATCGCCGACGTCCTCGCGCCCGGCGGGACCCTCGTCGCGCTCGTGAAGCCGCAGTTCCAGCTCCGTCCCGCGGAGGTCGGCAAGGGCGGGATCGTCCGCGAGGACGCGCTCCGGCTGCGTGCGAGCCACGAGGTCGCAGAAGCCGCGAAGAGCCTCGGCTTCGTGGTGCGCGGTGAGGACGACTGCGTGCTCCCTGGTCCCGGCGGCAACCGCGAGCGCTTCCTCTGGGCGCAGAAACGCATCTGATACGCTGCAATCGTGACGAGAGCCGTGACGAGAGTGCGCCTGTTCGCGATCGCGCTGCTGACGATGAACGCATGCAGCAGCGACGAAGACGTACCGCCCCCGTGCGATCCGAAAGCAGTCCACGGCGTGCGCGTCTCGACGCGCGGTGAGCAGGCGCAGGTCTGCGTCGGCGAGGTGCTGCAGGTGCACGCCGATCGTTGGTCCTGCTCGACGCACGTCGAAGCGACCGCAGAGCTGATCTGGTCCGCCGAGCCCGCGACCATCGCGACCGTCGAGGGTGGCCGCGTCACCGGCGTCTCCGCAGGTCAGGTCACCGTCGTCGCGACGTCGGCCGGTGATCGCGACTCGATCGCGATCGAGGTGCGCGTGTGTCCCGATGCCGGAACGGATGCGCCGAGCGTCGAGGGGGGAGATGGCGCGATGGGAGACACGAGCTCGGACGACGCGAGCTCCGATGACGCGGAAGACGCCGCGGAAGACGCAGGTTAGGCTTCACGGCGTGGACCCCACGAAGCGCACCA
>JBKJQC010000200.1:0-3311 GCA_046593995.1 Polyangiales bacterium | reverse complement strand
AGCCGCGTCTCGCCGGCGATCGCATCGAGGAACGGATTCTGGGGCCAGGCCTCGAAGCGTCGCGATCGGCAGACTCTCGAGCCTCCGCGCCCCCGTGCCTCCGTGTTCAATCGATCGCTGATTAGGCCGCGGCGCTCGGCGTGCCGCCGCCTGAGCCCGAGCCACCGGAGGGCGTCGTCGGCGTCGTCGGCTTCGTCTCGGACTTCGCGTCCGACTTCGCGTCCGACTTCGCGTCCGACTTGGTCTCGGCCTTCTTCGAGCCGTCGCCTTCGTCGCCGCCGCTCGGCTTGCTCGGGCTCCCGTAGCCGCCGGTCGTGTACCAGCCGCCGCCCTTGAGGATGAAATTACCCTGGGAGATGAGGCGCTGCGCCGACTTCTGCCCGCATTTGGGGCAGGTGTCGATCGCAGGCTCGCTCATCTTCTGGATCTCTTCGAAGGCGTGGCCGCAGGCTTTGCAAGCGTACTCGTACGTCGGCATGGATTTCTCTCGGGCACGTAATCATCGTGCGGCGGAGGGTCAATCTTCGGGGCTTGCCCCCCGCCACGGACGAGCCGAACGATCGGGGCATGGAAAACCCCGCTGGCGATCCCGGAGTCGTCCTCTCCACGCGTGAAGGTCGTGCAGGGGAAGTTGCGCTCGTCACGATCAACCGCCCCGACAAGCTCAACGCGCTCAATCGCGAGGTGCTCGAGAGCCTGCTCCGGATCTTCTCCGAGCTCCGGTCCTCCGACGCGCGCGTCGCGATCGTGACGGGAGCCGGGGAAAAGGCGTTCGTCGCCGGCGCCGACATCGCAGGGATGAAGTCGTTCGGCTCGGCGCAGGCCAAGGCGTTCGCCGATCTCGGCCATCGGGTCGGCGACGCGATCGAGTCGGCCCCCTTCCCCGTCATCGCGGCGGTCAACGGCTTCGCGCTCGGTGGCGGGTGCGAGCTCGCGATGGCGTGCGATCTGATCTACGCGAGCGAGAAGGCGAAGTTCGGGCAGCCCGAGGTCAACCTCGGCGTGATCCCCGGCTTCGGCGGCACCCAACGCCTCGCGCGACGCGTCGGCTGGGGGAAGGCACGCGAGCTGATCTACACGGCCGACGTCATCGACGCCGCGGAGGCCCATCGCATCGGTCTGTGCGAGGCGGTGCTCCCGCCGGCAGAGCTCCTCGCGCACGTCCGCAAGGTCGCCGACAAGATCGCGACGAAGGGTCCGCTCGCGATCGCGCAGGCCAAGGTCGTCATGCGACGCGGCGATCCGTCGCTGCAGACGGCGAACGAGCTCGAAGCGCAGGCGTTCGCGATGCTCTTCGGGACCGACGATCAGAAGGAAGGCATGACCGCATTCCTCGAGAAGCGCGCCGCGAAGTTCGAAGCGCGCTGATGCTCCGTCAGAGCGTGGAGGCGCGGACCAAACGGTCGCGGACCGCGTCCCACGACACGTCCGGCGGAACGGTGGCGGCGACGATCCGTGTCACGTTCGCCGCGTCGAGCTCGTGGAGCGCGGCGTAGAGGCGCGCCGCGTAGCCCGCGGGGTGCGAGGGCATGGGCAGCGCCACGGCTCCGTCGATTGCGATGGGATCGAACGCGAGCCAGCCGACGCGGTCTCCAGAGGCGACGAGCCGTCGTACCGTCGCCTCGTCGTCGTCGACGATGAGCAGCGGAGCGCGCGGCGCGTAGTGGCGGGCCATCATCCCGGGCGACATGCGCCCCTCGGAGGGTGCGACCGAATGTGAGCTGCGGGTGACGGGGCCCAAGATGGCTTCGAGGTCCGTGACCGAGATCGCGCCGGGTCGCAGGAGCCGCGGGGGATCGAGCGCGAGGACCGTGGACTCGATGCCGACCTCGCAGGTGCCGCCGTCGATGACGAGATCGACGCGATCGCCTAGCGCGTCGACGACGTGCGCCGCGGTGGTCGGGGACACCGCGTTCGATGGATTGGCGCTCGGCGCGGCGATCGGGAGGAGCGACGCGATCGCACGCGCGATCGCGTGGGCCGGCACGCGCAAGGCGACCGTCGGACCGCCCGCGGTGACCGCGTCCGGCACGGTGGCCGCGCGCTCGGCGACGAGCGTCAGCGGGCCGGGCCAGAACTTTTTGGCGAGCGCGTCGGCGTGAGCGGGCCACGACGTCGTCAGGGCGCGCGCGCTCGCGACGTCGCCGACGTGCACGATGAGCGGGTTGGTCGCAGGTCGGCCCTTGGCGACGAAGATGCGCGTCACGGCGTCGACGTCGCGCGCGTGCGCGGCGAGGCCGCAGACCGTCTCGGTGGGGACCGCGACCAGGCCGCCCCGACGCAACACGTCGGCGGCCTCGCGGATCGCATCCAGCGTCTCCGCGTCGTTCGGTCGGTTCGGATCGGCACGCAGGACGCGCGGGGAGTGCCTCTCGAACATGGCCTCCCCCGTCGCCCCGGCGATGGCGCGCGGGAAGGGCCAACGTCGCGACGCCTCCCGACGGTAGTGCGTTCCACGCGTCGCGGTGTGCCGGTTCGCTGCGAAGAGACCTTCGCACGTGACCGCGCCGCACAGCCGAAAGTGGTATCGCCAGTCGCGTTCGCCCGCGCGGATCGCGACGTCTCCCGAGATGGCGAGCACTCGCTGCGTGGTGCGCGGCGTGCTACTCGCGGTCGGCACTACACCGAGGAAGCTGATGTCGAACGAGAACCTCGCCTCTGGGATTGCGGGTCGTGCGGCCCTGTCGCGCATGGGCGGCAAGGACATCTTCACCAAGACGACGCAGTGGACGTTGACCGACGACGCACGCGCCATGGGGATGTACCCCTACTTCCGCGCGCTCGACATGAACCAGGGACCCGAGGCCATCCTCGAGGGCAAGCCGGTCGTCATGTTCGGGTCGAACAACTACCTCGGCCTGACGATGCACCCGAAGGTGCGCGACGCGGCCGAAGCGGCGCTGCGCAAGTACGGTCCGTCGATGACCGGCTCGCGCCTGGTGAACGGCACGCTCCGTCTCCACCACGAGTTCGAGGAGCGGCTCGCCCACTTCATGAACAAGGAGTCGGCGATCGTCTTCACGACCGGCTACCAGGTGAACCTCGCGGCGATCTCCGGGCTCCTCTCGAACAAGAAGAGCGTCGCGGTGATGGACAAGATGTGCCACGCCTCGATCTACGACGGCGTGCGGCTCGCGCAGGCGAACGGCGCGCAGATGATCCGCTTCCACCACAACAACGCGGAAGATCTCGATCGTCGCCTCGCTGCGCTGCAGCCCGACGAGGGCGCCCTCGTCCTCACCGACGGCGTGTTCTCGACCGAGGGCGAGATCGCCGATCTCCGCGGCATGGTGAACGCAACGAAGAAGCAC
>JBKJQC010000137.1:0-10578 GCA_046593995.1 Polyangiales bacterium | reverse complement strand
GATCCCGGGAAAGCGCTCGTGCGCGTCGGAGCGGACGGGGAGCACGTAGCGCCCTTCGCGCTCGGTCCAGAACGTGTCCGACAGGATGTGCGCGTAGCGGCGCATCAGCTCGTCGATGCGAGAGATCATGCGCGCGCGGGCGGCGGCGTGCTCGGAGCGGAGCTCGCGCAGGCGCGGGCTCGCGTGGTCGGCGAGCGTGCCGTTCGCCTCGAACGAGCCCGCGATCGCGTTCTCGACGTTGTCGAGCGAGGTGTCGGTCGCGCACGTCTCGTAGATGCGCGGGAGGGCGTCGCGCCGAGAGTGGAGGAAGCGGCGAAGCGTCCGTGTGGCGGCGAGCACGTCCGCGACGGCGCGGAGCTCGGTCGGAGAAAGCACGCCGCCGTGCAGCACGCGTGCGTGGGCCTCACGCGCGTCGGCCGCAGGCGCGATCGGCAGCGGATCACCGCGGTCGTCGGTGCCGATCGCCTCCGCGACCTCCGCGATGCGACGCGCGAGCTCGGCGCGCGGCGCGGCTTCGAGGGCACGCGCGCGGTCGCGGCCCATGGCCGTTTCGCAGCGTGCTTCGAGCGCGAGGAGCAGACGATCCCACTCGAGGTCGCTGCGGGTCTTCTCCGGCAGCGCGTCCTCGGCCGTGGGCGCTTCGCGCTCCTCCGGCAGCTCGGGGTGCTGCGATGCGAGATCGTGGGGCGACATGGAGACCTGAAGAACCTGGAGCAGTGGGCTTCCGAGACAAGCGTGCGGAAGGTGGACGCGAAGCTCCCTTCCGATGTTCCGATGTGGACGAGGAGCCTGCTTGTGTCAGCTCTCGGCGATCTTCGCTACGGGCGTGACGCGAAAAAGTACGTCACTTGCTCTTTCGGATGACGATCGACGGCTCGTCGTTGAAGTCGCCGCGGACCTCCACCGTCGCGCCGGCGACGAGCGTGACGCGCCGCTCGAACGATTCGCCGAGCCCCTTCGGCCGGAGGACGATGCGGTGGTCTCCGACCGCAGCAGCCGTCGCGATCGGCGTCGTGCCCAGCGGTCGTCCATCGAGCTCGACGACGGCAGGTGGGCTCGACGCAACGACGAGCTTGCCGAGCGAAGTCGGCACAGCGGAGCTTCCTGCGGCCGTAACGCTCCCGCTGGCGGCCGGCGCGCTCGCGCTGCTCGAGGGCGGCTGTGGGCTCGTCGCGTTCGGAGCGGACGCGCTGGTCGCGGCGTCTGAACGGAGAGCGGTCGGAGCCTCCGGCGGACGCCGCGCGAGGAAGAGGACGACTGTCCCGATCAGGACCGCAATCACGAGCGCGACGAGCGCGAACGGCAGGAGAGGGTGGGGACGTGTCGCCGCGCCGCCGAGCGCCATCGGCTCGTCGATGCGCCGGGTGCCGCCGGTCATCGTTGCGAGGGGCGTCTCGACGCGACGCGTTCCTCCGTCCGCTTCGATGCGTTTCGTACCGTGCGGAGGAGACCTCGTCTCGACCCCATCGGAGACCGTCACACGCACGGGATCCCGCGTGGCGAACGTGCGCGTGCCTTCCGCGAGCGGCGTCGGTCGCAGCGATCGAGCCATCGGCGGAGGCGGAACCACACGGCCGGCCGCGCGGGCGTCGCGCGCGGCGACGGCGCGCGTGACGCGCTTCGATAGGCCGCGCGCGATCTCGTCGAGATCGAGCTGACGCTCGCGAGCCCAGGCGCGGAGCCTCCGCGCGACGTCGTCGGCGTGCTGCGGGCGGCTCTCCGGCGCGAGCGAGAGCATCGCGAGCACCACGTCGTCGAGCGGCGCGAGCAGGTCCCGAAAGCTCGAAGGAGGGGGCACCGGATCGGTCATCGCCGTGCGCGACGCCCGCGCATCGCCGCGCCGGAAGGGCGGGCGCCCCGTCCACGCTTCGACGAGCACCGTTCCGAGCGCGAAGAGATCGGTGGCCGGCGAGAGCCTGCCGCCCTCGAGCTGCTCGGGCGGCATGTGGCCCGGCGTCCCGAAGACCTGTTCTTTCCCGCGTGAAGGCCCGCGTGAAGGCCCGCGCGAGGGGCCGGCCTCCACCGGCGCAGCGATCCCGAAATCGAGGAGCTTCACCGCGCCCTCGACGTCGATCATGACGTTGCCCGGGGTCACGTCCCGGTGGATGACGCCGCGGCGGTGCGCGTGGTCGAGCGCGCGCGCGACCTCCAGGGCGACGTACGCGCCTTCCTCCGGGAGCAACGCCCCCCCTTCGTGCAGCAGCTCGGCGAGCGAGGCGCCGCGCACCAGCTCCATGACCATGTACAAAACGCCGTGCTCGACACCGAGCTCGAAGATCGAGACGATGTTCGGGTGCGCCAAGCGCACGCACGTCTTCGCTTCCTCGACGAACCGGCCGACGAAGGCTTCGTCGGCGCTCAGCTCGGGGCGGATCAGCTTGACCACCAGCTCCTTCTCGAACCCCTCCGCTCCGGACAACGTCGCGAGGAACACGTCGGCCATGCCGCCGCGCGCGAGCCGTTTCTCGAGCGTGAACTTAGCGAACCGCGTCGGCAGGCGCTCGGGTGACGGAGCGATGCCATGAGCCTGCGCTGCCGTATCCTCCGCCATGAACGGCGCGATCGTAGCCGGTGGACCCTGTGGTCGTCGCTGCTGCTCACCGAGCTCGCAGCCTGGGGGTGCACGGCGCCGCCTGGCGAGGTCAGACCGATCGTCGTGGAGGCGCTGCCCCGCTGCCCGATCGACGCAGTCTCGACGCTCGAGCTCGAAGCGCTCGACGACGGTCCGGCGCGCGCGACGTCGTTCGCCGAGGTCACGACGAGCGGCGCCGTCGAGCTCCCGACGCTCCCCCTCAGCGCGCAGATCTTCGTCGTGCGTGGCCGCGATCGAGGCGGCGTCCGTGTCGCGCTCGGTGTGTTGCCGGTCGTCGACGGTGCCGCGCGCGGGGTGCTCTACGGCGAGGGAAGGTCTTGCGCGCTCCGCGATCGGGACGGCGCCGAGGCCGTCGTGCCTGCGACGCGAGATCCGGCGATCGCGTCCGGAGCGCGCGCGACGGTCGTTGCCGGGGGGATCGGCTTCGATGGCGCTGCGCGGTCCGACCTGCTCGTGATCGACGCGACCACTGCGCGCGTCCATCGCCTCGGTCTCCGCCGCCGTCGCGCGCGCGCGACGGTCACCGTGCTCGCGGATCGCGCGCTCGTCGCGGGCGGCGAGGCCGATGCGGCGATCTGGGAGGACGCCGAGATCGTGACGCTCGGCGCGTCGCCGACGGTCGAGCCCATCGCGATCGCGCTCGCGGAGCCCCGCGCCGAGGCGGGCTCGGTGCTGCTCGCGAGCGGCGAGGCGCTGCTCGTCGGAGGTCGTGGACCTCGCGGCGCGCTGCGTACGCTCGAAGCGGTCGACGTCACGGCGCGTGTCGCGCGCACGCTCGACCTCGCGACCCTGCTCCTGCCACGGCGAAACCCGAAGGTCGTGCGCCTCGCCACCGGTGAGATCGCGGTGCTCGGCGGCGAGGACGACGCCGGCGCGCCCGTGCCGGACGTGGAGATCTTCGACGCGCGCGCGCAGCGGCGACTTCGCACGCTCCCGCTCGCCGCGCGACGATGGGTCGAGGTCGTCGCGCTCCCTTCGGGATCCGCGCTCGCGGTTCGTGGCGAGCCCGGAGCGCCCGTCGAGTCGACGTCGATACGCGCCGACGCAACTGAGGCATTGCCGGCGGGACCCGTAGCGGCGACGCCCTTTCGCCTCCTCGTCGCGACCGACGGCGCCCCCATCCTCGCGGCCGACGGGTTCTTCCGCTTCGATCCGTGGACGGGGCGCTTTCTCGAGTCCGGCTTACCGCGACCTCCGACGTCCGCGCTCCCGTTCGCGCTCGGAATCGGCGTCGTCGCGACGCTCGAGCTCGACGGCGAGAGCTTCCGCGCACGCGCGGTGCGATACGACGTGCGCACGTCGTGGGTGGTCGATCCCGAGCCGCTCGGCCTCGGAACGACGGCGCATCTCGTGCCCGATCGTCTCGACGCACGCGTCGGTCGCGAGGGGATGGTGCTCGGTCCCGGAGCGCGCGTCGCCGTCGCAGACGCCACCTATCGCGGCGTCACGATCCGCATCGGCGCCGCCGCGCGCGCGCTCCCTGATCTGGAGCTGCGCACCCCCGACGGCGAGCTCGTCGTCCGCGTCGGCGAGGGAGGGACGTGCGCCTGGCCGGCCGGTGACGAGGACGTGGGCGAGCTCGTCCGCGAGCCGGGAGGCGCGCTCGTCGTCCGTGTGGGATCGGTCACCCGAAGCTGCACGGCGCTCCTCTCGCGCGAGCGCATCACCATCACGCTCGTCGCCGGCACGCGCGAGGCGCGCGTGCGCGGGCTCACCGTCACGCGTCGTTCGTGAGCGCGCGCTCGCCGTCGCTCGTGAGCGCGCGCTCACCGGCGACGTCCGCGAGCATGAACGCGCGCACGTCGGCGATCCCAGGTGGCGAGCGGCCGTCGGGGCGCGTGTGGCGGCCGAGGGCGATCATCAGCTTCGCGACCGCAGCCTCGACGGTCATGTCTCCCCCGTCGATCGCTCCGGCGCGCGCGGCCGCCGCGCCACCTTCGTAGCGCGTGAGCTCGACGTGCCCCCGCGGGCACTGCGAGACGACGACGACGGGGACGCCCCGCGCCTTCGCCTCTTCGAGCGCCGGGATGAGCGAGGAGCCGGGGAGGCTCGGGAGGTTCCCCGTGCCGTACGCCTCGATGACGAGGCCGCGCACGCCACTGCGGATCGCACCCACGACGAGCTGGGGATCGAGCCCGGGAAAGATGCGCACTGCGAGGACGCGCGGCTCCAAGCGTTCGTCGAGCGCCCGCAGCGTGCCCGCGCGACGAACGTGCGACGCGACGGAGACGCCCACGCCGAAGTCCACGAGCGGAGGGCAGGCCGGCGTCGCGAACGCATCGAACGCCCACGCGTCCGCCTTGAGCGTGCGGCAGCCGCGCAGGATTCGCGAGCCGAACGCGATCACCACCTCGGGCACGCGCAAGGTCGCCGCGATGGTCGCGTCGATCAGATTCGAGCGCGCATCGGTGCGCACGTCCGCGAGCGGACGCTGCGCGCCCGTCAGCACCACGGGCCGGGGCAGAGGACCGAGCAAGAATGCGAGGGCGCTCGCGGTGTAGCTCATCGTGTCGGTGCCGTGGGTGACGACGACGCCGTCGAGATCGTCGCGCGCGAGCGCCGCGTGCACGGTGCGCGCGATCGCGAGCCAGTGCTCGGGTTGCATGTCCCCCGAGTCGAGCGACAGGAGCGATACGCTCTCGAGCTCGGCGACGTCCGCGAGCTGGGGGACGAGCGCCAGGAGATCGCGGGGGCCTGCGGAGGGCGAGAGCGTCGCCGGACCGAACGACTCGACCGCACCCATCGCGAGCGTGCCGCCGGTCTGCACGACCAACACGCGCTTCCGGCGCGCGCTCAGAAGACGCGCTCCTCGACATAGATGGTGTCGCCGGCCTGCAGCGGCACGTCGTTCGTGCGCCCCTCCATCATCGCCGCGACGGAGAACACCACGCGCACGACCTTCGTCTTCGAGACCTTCCGCGTGAGCATCACGCGATCGCGATCCGCGGAGGGGGTGAAGCCGCCGGCCAGTGTGATGGCATGGACGACGGTCAGGCCCTCCGCCATCGGGAACTGGCCGGGCTTCTGGACCTGGCCGAGCACCGAGACCTTCTTGGAGTTGACCTCTTTGACGTTGATCGAGACGTACGGGTTCTTGAGGATCTTCGCGTCGCGCAGGCGATCGCGGATCAAGAGCGCGAGCTCCTGCGGCTCCTTCCCGTCGACCTCGAGCGTTCCGAGCAGCGGGAAGTCGATCGTCCCGTTGGGCGCGACCCGGTACGTCTTCGAGAGGCCGGGCTCATCGTAGACCTGCACGTCGAACACGTCGCCCGGGCCGAGGGACTGCGTCTCGAGCGGTGGCGGGAGCTTCCCCGTCTTCGCCGGAGGACCACCGCAAGCGGTCGACGCACCGATGGTCGCCGCGGCGATCACGGAGCCCATCATCTGAAGGATGGAGAGAAATGCGCGGCGATCACACGCGGGCACGACGACCTACCTCGGGCAGAGAACGCGAACAGGGTCTGTTGCGCACTCTGCCGCCCGGATTCGACGGGTGCAAACCCGCCTCGTCAGTAGACGATGCGGATGCCGCCGAAGAGCTGGATGCGATTGAAGCCGATGGAGAAAGCGCCGGCGTTGGCGGTCGACGAGAGCGGGATCCGCGTGTCGGTGATCTCCGCGAGGTACTGGAACGACGCGTTGATGCCGAACCAGTCCGTGATGCGGTATTCCGTGAAGATCGACGCATCGAGTCGGGTGCTGGTGAACGAGCGAGCGAGCAGCGTACCGCTCTGGCGGCCGAGGACGTCGCCATAGCGAATCTGCGCGACGCCGCCCTGCACCGTGAGGAAGAACCGCTGGCCGAAGACGGCCGTCGAGGAGACGTAGCCGCGGTTCCGCTCGTAGAAGTTACCGATGTACGAGTTCTGGAAGTCGCGGATGAAGCCGACCGAGATCGACGACACGGGTCCGGTCGCGGCCTCGCCGGCTTCGGCGCCGTTGAAGTAGTAGCGACCCTCGACCTGTCCGATGATCGTGTCGGCGTCGCGGACGCCGATCCCCGCGTTCTCGTAGAAGGTGCTGCCCCAACCGACGAGCGCGAGGAGCCCGAAGCGGTAGGTGAGGAGGCCGCTCACGCCGATCCGCGTGCGGATCGGGCGCGAGTTCGACAGGCCGCCCGTCGGGGTGACGTAGTTCTGGAAACCGATCGACCCGTCGTAGATGAGCGACGTACGCGGAAGAAAGCGGTAGCGACCGCGCGTGTAGATCTCGTGCCGGTAGTTGTTCAGGGCCGTCGCGGCGCCGGTCTCGAAGTACGTGAAGTTGAAGGCGTAGCCCCAACGCCAGTCGAGCATGCCGCCCGGCTTCGTGTAGACGATCTCGGCGCCGACCCGGTTCTCGATGCGGTTCAGACCCGCGGTGGGCTCGATGTCGAGCGACGGCTGCGCCGTCCGCGTGAACGTGTCGAACAGGTTGAGACCGACGGGACGCCCGGGCAGGACGTTGAGCATCACCTCGCCGACGGCACCGTACTCACGGTTCCTGCCGAGGAGATCGGTGTTCATCAGGAACTCGCTGTAGATGAACGCACCGCCGATGCTGAAGAGCATCTTCGGCGGTGTGGAGCCCTCGCCGCGCGACGCCGTGTTCACGTAGAACTGCGGCGTGATGCGGAGGCGCACCGTGTCGACGACTCTGTAGGAGGGCCCGAGCGTCGTCACGAGCGACGACGAGCGATTGAAGTAGTTCGAGTCGTACCCGAGCTCCGCGGCGATTCCGGGGTGGAACTCGACGTCCCCCGTCTTCAACCCTTTGCCGCGCGAGACGGCGCGATCCTTCAGCCACGCCTGCGCCCCGGCCGTGCCGGCGAGCGTCGTGAGTGAGACCGCGATGGCGGCGAAGACAAGACGTTTCATGAGTCCCATGGCCGCGCGGCTATACGCTGCGGCGTCGTCGAGGCCAACTGCGGATCCACACCGAGCGGTGGACCTTGACTACACCAAGGACGGCTTCAGTTGAAGGGGCTCGCTGGCATCGGCGGCACGTATGTCACGACCCCCGGATCCTCGCCGTGTCCCTGATCATCGGGCGCGATGTTCGGATCCACCCAGTACGTCACCTTCGTGTCGCCAGGTAGCCCGAGCTCTTCGCCGACGCACTGGTTGGCCTCTTGATCGAGCTGGTCGACGCGCTTCCGCAGGACCTGCATGACCGCGAACTCGTGATTGCGCAGATCGGTATCGCCTCGCGCGATGGCCGACTTGAGCGCGCCTGCGCGCTCGCGACCGCTCTTGAGGGCGACCTGGATCTGATACAGCTTGTCCATCAAGCACGTGGTCTTCACCACGTCCTTGTTGCGACGCGCCTCGTCGAGCATGTGGCGCACGCGCGTCGCGGCGACCTCCATCTTCGCGATGCTCTGGTCGGCGAAGGACGACTGGGCGTCCGGCGTGACTGCGGTACCGACGTTGGTCTCACCGCCGACTTTGCCGGCGGGTGCCGTCTGCGCTGCGGCGGTGCCGAAGCTCGCGCAGATTGCGAGGCCCGCCACTGCGATCAGCCATCTCGAGCGCGTCGTCATCCAAGTGCCTCCGAGCCTAACCGACGGCGTACGATCGGGAAAGCTATCCGAGCGGTGCGAGCCGTGTCAATCGCGCGAAGGCCGTGATTTCCGCGTCGCATCGCAGAGGTAGGATGCCACACCCGGTGAGAGCATTCACGCGCTCGGTCACTTCTTCGACGAGAGCACGACGGGGGCGGTGAACCCCGCCGTCCCGCCCTCGGGCGGCGAGAACTTCATCGCCTGGAACGAGCTCACGATGCACTGCGTCAGTCCGGTCGGTGCGTCGCTCGACACCGACGAGGCGCTCACCACTTCGCCGCCCTCGCCGATCTTCACGGCGACCTTCACGGTGCCGCCCGCGGTCGGGTCGGTCGCGAGCGCCTTGTTGTAGCAGGCCTTGAATCGCCAGCGATTCCTGGCGATCACGGAGTCGACGTCCTTCACGTTGCCGGCCTGACCACCGACGGCGCCGACGTTCGCGTCGCCGGTCGGGGCCTTCACCTCGGCCGACTTGTCCTGTCCGCCTCCGCCGCCTCCGCCCCCTCCGCCCTTCGTGTCGCCGATGCCCGAGAGGCCCTTGCCCCCGGCGCCTGGCATGAGCGGACCACCGCCGCCGGCGCCCGTCTTGAGCCCAGCTCCGCCCGTGTCGACGCCGCCGGCCTTGGACGCGACGTTGTCGAGGCTCGAGTCCGCCGCAGTCGCGCCCGGCTTCATGATGCTCGACTGCGCGGGACCCTGTCCGCCGAGGCTTCCGAGCGCCTTGAGCTCGAGCTGATCGAGCTCGCTGCTCAGCGCCTTCCCTTGCGCGGCCATGCTCCCCGGCTTCGGTCCGGCCGGGCCGGCTTTGCCGGGCGCCTTCTTGTCGGGCTCGGGACCCTTCTTGTCGGGCTCCTTCTTCGCGTTCGGATCCTCTTTCTCTTCCTTCTTCTCTTCGATCGGCGGCGCCGGGCGATCCTTCGCCGATTGGATCAAGGCCGCGGTCTCCGCGTCCTCGTCGATCAGCGGGTCGAACCAGTCGCTGTTGACGGCGCCGGCGAGGCCGAAGTGGAGGAGGAACGAGAAGGCCGCGATGATCGTGAAGCGCCAGTCGATCTGCGAGGCGAGGCCCCCCTTCACCGCGAGCGGGAGCTGCGGCTTCGGCTGGATCGGCGGCGGCGCGACGAACTGGAAGAGGAACGTGGTGTCGCCGATCGCGACCTTGCCGCGCGAGTCCTCCGTGAGCTTGAGCTGGTAGAACTGCCCGGTCTTCCGAGCCATGCCGCTCGCACGCGCTTGCGCGACGTCGGTCACGCCGCTCGGGAGCGCCACGCGCCCCGTCATCGCGTCGGTGATGTTGAGCACGTAGTCGTTGCCGACGAGCTCGAAGAGCCGCATCGTCTCGGGCACTGCTCCCGCGCCTCCGGCGCCGGACGCGAGGAACATGTTCGTGTGGCTCGAGCCGATCGTGACGTGGGTGCGCTGCTTGATGACGCGCTCCTCGATCACGCGGCCGCCCTGCACCTTGCCGATGCGGAGCACCTTCGGGCCGCTCACCTGCGGCATCGCCCGCATGGCCATGGTCATCTGACCGGGGCGGCCGCCGGGCGCCCCGGGGCCACCACCACCACGCTGCACCCCGGGACCCGTCTGCTGGTTCATGCGCTCCGCTCTTCGTGCGTGGAGGGCTACTGCTTCGTTTCGGCCGCGGGGCGCTCGTCGGGAGACGAGGACGATCCACGGGGATGAGTTCGGACCGACAGCGCGCCGCGAAGAGGGTTCCCGGCTTTCTTACATTACACGTCGGACGGCCGCGCGTGAAGTCAGTGGTCGGGGCCGAAGACCCGCTCGGACAGCGGTCCGACGAGCGCATCGACCTCGGCCAGGCGCGCGCGCCTCGCCTGCTGACCACCACGATGGAGCGCCGCGCAGGCGATGCCCCCGAAGACGGCGATCGCGGCGAGGGTGAGGCCGCGGTCGATCACCGAGAGGAACAGCGGCACCGGATCGACGCCCTCGAGGATGGTGACTCCGAGCCCTTCGCGCATGACCAACGCGGCTGCGAGCAGTCCACCGGTCGACGCGAGCGAAGCGGCGACGCGTGGCACGCGCGCGTCCTCCGCCAGGCTGCGCTCGATGTCGGCGACCTCTTCTCCGAGCGCGAGCTTCCGTTCGAGCAGCGGGCGCTCTTTCTCACCGGGCTCAGCGGGGGAGTCGCGCGTGACGCTCGAGACGAGCCGCTGCGCGACGCTGCCGGGTGCATCTCGTTCGAGCGCGGTCGCGAGCGCGTCGAGCTCTACGTCGTCCGCCTCGACCGCCGCGGCGATCGCGTGTGCATCGACGCCGCCGAGCACACGCACCACACGCGCCACCGTTCGCGCGGCGAGCGCCACGGGGATCGCGATGACCAGCAGACCTACGAGGACGAGGAGCACGGGGCGCGTCTCGAGCTACGACGAGGCCGCGCGCACGGGCTCAGAACGGCGCGCCGCCGAGCGCTTCTTCG
>JBKJQC010001303.1:0-3805 GCA_046593995.1 Polyangiales bacterium | reverse complement strand
ACCCGTGCGTAGGGAAGTACGCGCGTCCCGGATCGCCCAGGAGCACGACGCGTCCGTCGCGCGCTCGCGTACGCATCCAGCGCTCGACCCGCGACGGACGCGTCGTGCTCCTGGGCGATCCGGGACGCGCGTACTTCCCTACGCACGGGCTGCGTCAGCTCGCGCGCTACGACGTGCCCACGCGCGCAGAGCTCGAAGGCCGCACGTCGCGTGCCGCTGCGGTCTACGCTCCGGAGTGAGGCGCCGGGAGCGAGCGACGCACTGCGCAGCGGTCACGCGTCACACGCGCCGCGTCGTCATTTCCGGTCGATTTCTAGGCCTGGGGCGCTTCCATCTGCCACGTCCTGGCGCCAAGATCGCTAGACCAAGCGGGGGCATGGCCATATGCGCGCGAGCCTTTACGACACGGGAGAGACACTCACGACCGAGCGACTCGTCATGGTTCCCATGACGCTCGAGATCGTCGAAGCGATGTTCCTCGGCCGTCGCGACGAAGCGGAGCGCGCCGTCGGCGCAGCGCTGCCCGAGACGTGGCCCGGCCGCGCGTTGGTGGAGCGGGCGTTCCGCGCGGACCTCGAGCTGATCCGCAAGGACCCGCACAATCGCCTGTGGGGCGACCGCGTGATGATCACGAAGCACAACCGCCGCGTGGTCGGCAGCGTCGTCTTCCACGGCTGCCCCGACGAAGAGGGCAACGTCGAGGTCGGCTACGGCGTCGAGCAGGAGTCGCAGCGCCTCGGCTTCGCGACCGAGGGTACGCGCGCAGTCGTCGAGTGGGCGCTCCTCCACCCGAAGGTCCGCACGGTCCGCGCGTGCACGCCGTCCTGGCACGTCGCCTCGCGCAGGGTCCTCGAACGGGCCGGCCTCGAGCTGGTCGGCAGCCACGATCACGACATGATGGGGGAGCTCCTCGAGTTCGAACGCCGGACGATCCCGGCCGTTCGGCTCTCGGAGCTGGCCGCGCGCGTAGGGGCTCCTACGGTCGACTCCCTCGAGCTGGGACGCCGGTGTAGCATCGCCCGACCGTGAGCCCGACCGTCAGCACCGATACGATCCCGAGCCGCCTCTTCCGCCAACAGCGCATCCGCCCGACCCAGCCCGCGTATCACGCGAAGGAGTCGGGCTTCTGGCGCACGACCACCTGGCACGAATACGCCGAGCAGGTGAAGCGCGCCGGCAAGGCGCTCATGGCGCTCGGGCTCGAACCGAAGAAGAACGGCGACGGAGCAGTCTCCGGGCGCATCCCGACCGTCGCGATCCTCGGCTTCAACCGCCCCGAGTGGCTGGTGATGGACGTCGCGTGCATGTGCATCGGCGGCGCGCCGGCAGGGATCTACACGACCTGCTCCGCGACCGAGGTGCAGTACATCGTGCACCACGCGGAGTCGGCGGTGATCCTCGTCGAGAACGAGGACCAGCTGAAGAAGGTCCTCTCGAGAAAGGCCGATCTCCCGCTCCTGAAGCACATCGTGCTGATGAAGGGCGCGAAGCCCGCTGGATCTTCAGGCGTGTCGGATCCGATGGTGCACGGGTGGGACGAGTTCCTCGCCAAGGGCTCCTCGATCGAGGACCAGCGCTTCTTCCAGCGCGTCGATGCGCTCGAGCCCGATGACCTCGCCACGCTGATCTACACCTCGGGCACCACCGGTCCGCCCAAGGGCGTGATGCTCTCGCACCGGAACCTCGCGTGGACCGCGACGTGCGCGCAGCAGATCACGGACATCGTCTCGAGCGACTGCTCGCTCAGCTACCTGCCGCTCTCGCACATCGCCGAGCAGATGTTCTCCATCCACGGTCCGATCTCGACCGGCATGAGCATCTGGTTCGCGGAGTCGATCGAGAAGGTCCCGGACAACCTGAAGGAGGTCCGCCCGACCGTCTTCTTCGGCGTCCCGCGCATCTGGGAGAAGTTCTTCTCCGGCATCCGCGGCAAGATGGCCCTCGCGGAAGGGAGCAAGAAGAAGATCCTCGACTGGGCCGTGGGCGTCGGTCGCGAGACCATGACCTATCGCGCGCGCGGTGAGCGTCTGCCGGTGCACCTCGAGCCGCAGTATCGGGCCGCGAAGAAGCTGATCTTCACGAAGCTGAAGCAGGCCGTCGGCCTCGATCGCGGTCGCGTCTTCGTGAGCGGCGCCGCGCCGATCGCGCGCGAGGTGCTCGAGTTCTTCGCCTCGCTCGACATCCTGGTGTGCGAGGTCTACGGCCAGAGCGAGGACACCGGCCCGACCACGTTCAACCGCATCGGGCAGACCAAGTTCGGCACCGTCGGCCGCGTGATCCCCGGCATCGACGTGCGCATCGGCAAGGACGACGAGATCCTCGTCCGCGGTCCGAACGTCTTCCTCGGCTACTACAAGGAGCCGAAGGCGACCGCCGAGTGTTACATCGACGGGTGGCTCCACTCCGGCGATCTCGGGGTCTTCGACGAGGAAGGCTTCCTGAAGATCACCGGGCGCAAGAAGGAGATCATCATCACCGCCGGCGGGAAGAACATCACGCCGAAGAACATCGAGCAGGCGCTCAAGCAGAACACGCTCATCGCCGAGGCCGTCGTGATCGGCGATCGCCGCAAGTACCTCACGTGCCTGATCACGCTCGACCCCGACACCGCGAACAAGATCATCAAGGAGCGCGGCCTCGACGCCTCGAAGCAGCACCACGAGCTGCACGAGCTGCGGGCCGAGGTGCAGCGTCAGGTCGACGTCGTGAACCAGGACCTCGCGCGCGTGGAGCAGATCAAGAAGTTCGCGATCCTCGGTCGCGCCTTTTCCATCGAGAGCGGCGAGCTCACGCCGACGCTCAAACTGAAGCGCAACATCGTGACGAAGAACTGCACGACCGAAATCGATGCGATGTACGCCGGCGACGAAGCCTGACAATCCTTCTGCGTCGTGCTCGCTTTCGCGTCATTGCTCGCTCGAGCAACAGATCGGATTGAGCACGGAGGCGCGGAGGCACGGAGGTCTGGGACTGCTGCCGCGCGCCCGCGCCCACGTCTCGCGGGCCATCGCATCGAGGCCGGGCTGCGGAGCCAGGCCTCGAAGTCTCGCGATCGGCAGACTCTCGAGCCTCCGCGCCTCCGTGCCTCCGTGTTCAATCGATCAGGAGCGCCGCCGGAGCGTCACTGCGGCGCGAGCGACACGCCGCGATAGCTTCCGGCCGCCAACGTGCGGACGATCTTCGCAGTCGGCACCGTCGCGGTGCCGTCATCGACGAAGACGTGGAGCGAGGTCCCGCGCGCGGCATAGAGGACGACCGACGTCCCGCTGACGAACCCCGCGATGTACTTGTCGTTGCCGGGGATGTTCTTCACGCGCGACCACACCGTACCGCTCCGGGCCCAGTGCTCGATGCCGGTTCCTGTCGCCAGATAGATGCGATCGAGGCCCGCGCCGGTCATGGAGAATGCCGCCATCGCGTAGGGGTTGGCTGCGGTGTTGAAGAGCGTGGTCGGCGCCGCCGCGGTGACCGGAAGACCGCTGAACACGCTCACGTCGCCGCCGGACTCGGTGATGTACAGGGAGCCTCCGATGATCTCGGTCCAGCGCGTGGTGATCTGGCCGATCTCCGTCTTCAGCGTGGGTGCGTTGGCGTCGATCTTGTCGAGACCACTCGGCGCCCCGACCCAGAAACGCGCGCCGTCGTCCGTGGTCGCGACACGGACGTTGTATGTGCCGAGCGCGGTGTTGACGACGCGTGTATCGACGCTCCCCGCTGCGTCGACCTGCGCGACGACGCGGGGGATGGTGTTCGAGCTCCCCGGGCTCGCCGTACCGACCGCAGCGTCGTAGCCGATCAGCGTGAC
>JBKJQC010001268.1:0-3968 GCA_046593995.1 Polyangiales bacterium | reverse complement strand
ACCTCGTCTTCACCGAAACGGCCTCGACCTTGTCGGGCGCCACGCCGTTCAGGTCCTTCTCCATCGCCTCGATCTGCGGCCAGTAGGTCTCGATGTAGTCCCAGATCGCCTGCACCGTCTTCCAGTCGCGCTCGTCGAGCGAGTCGAGGATCTGCTGGACCTGAGCTTCGTCCCAGCCCCAGCCCTCCATCAGCGCGTCGCGGTTGTAGGCGTTCCCCCAGTTGAGCGCGACCACGAGGATCTGCGCCTTCGTGAAGTTCCCGTCCATCTTTTGCGTCTTCGCGAACGGCAGGAACACCCGCTTCGTGAACAGCGCACGCCGCTCGGCCGGCGAGTACGCTGACCAGATGCCCTTCATCGCCTGGCTGTCGTTCTTCCGCATCTCGTTCTCGGCGAGCTCGGCGTCGGCGAACGGCTTGAAGAAGGCGTTCCAGACCGGGCCGGTCCCGACGTACCCGTCGAGGAAGTCGAAGAGGAATTCCATGCGCGTGTGCTGCGCGATGCCCTTCGCTCCGAACGCACTGAGCCGCGACTTGAGCGTCTCGACGATGTTCGCCGGCTCCCGCGTGAGATCGAAGTGCGAGCCCAGTCCGGCGAGGATCTCCGACCGGACCTCGGCGAACTCCCGCGCGGCCTTGTTCGCGAGCAGCTTGTTCTTGAGCCGTGACAGATGGATGATCGACTGGACGGTCGACTGCACGCCGCGGAGCTCCCCGACGGTCATGTCCTTGTAGTTCGTCCGGTACGCCTCGTTGAGCAGCTTCTGAGGGATGACCGGCGAGAAACCGTTCTCGACCTGCTCGTCGTACCACTCCCGCAGGTCGCGCCGGCGGTCGATGGTCTTGAGCGGCACCCGCCGGAAGCTGAACCGGTCGAGCAGCTCGTCGATCTGTTCGAGATAGTCGCCCTGCGCCTTCGCCAGCTTCTCGCGCGACGCCGGACGATCGACCGCGCGCATGTAGTCGGCGGTGGCGTCGGCCTCTTCTTTGGCAAGCGTGGCTGCCCGGTACAGCTCGTGGTTCAGCGTCTCGCGCTGCTTCTCGTCGAACGCCGTCTCGATGTCGCCGCGGAGCATGGCCTCGGTCGCCGCCTTCGCGGCCTTCGCTTCGGCGCGCTGGTAGAGCAGGGGATTGAGCTCGCGGACCTTCTTGCCCTGGACGATCCGCTCGGCTTCCGCGCGGACCTCGTCCGACGGCGCGATCCGCTTCGAGATCCTGCGCACGACGTCCTTCAGGGTCGGCAGGTCGTTCGACGCCAGCACCTCCAAGACCTTCCGGTTGAGCTGCGCGCGCTTCTCGTTGTGCACGGCCTTCATGGCCTCGACGGGCAACTCCGCCGGCGTGACGAGATTCAGGTCAGAGTCGCGCATCCGCTCGTCGGTCAGCCGCTCGATACGCGCGCGCGGGGATTCCTCGGCGGCCAGCAGCGCCTGGATGAGCTCGTCGCCCGAGCCGTAGCCCAGCACTTCGGCCGCGGTGTCGGGATCCGCGCCGCCCTCCTTCGCGTACACGAAGAACCGCCGCAGTGACGCGAGCAGGTTCGGGTAGCGGCCGGCGTAGTCTCCGAGCGCGGCCTTCGACAGCTTGAACGGCTCGATCTCGGCCGGCAGGGGCGACCCGTCGGGCATCGTCCCGCGCATTAGGAACGCCAGCGCGATCGAGTCCCGCTCCCCGTTCACGTCTTCGGACACTTCGGCGAGGATCCGCGCGCGCTCGGCCCGGTAGACTTCCGTCTGCTCGCGCTCGACGTCGGCGATCAGCTTCGACGCCAAGTACTCCTCGGCGGTCGTGCGAGCTGCTTCCTCGGCTTCGGCGATTTCCGCGACAACCGATTCGGGCATGCCGGCCGCGCGCATCGACGCAGCGACCCCGCCCATGCCCTGCTCCCGTTCGGCGAGCGCGATCTCTTCTTCGGACGCGATCAGCCGGTCGAACACGTTCCGGACTTCGGGCGTGATCTGGACAGCCAGCGAGTCGAGCGAGCGGTAGACCCGGAGCAGCCACGCGCGGAAGCGCGCGAACGTCGCGCGCAGCTCCGTCGACGGCGCCTTGCCGGTCATGAGGTACGCCTCGAACCCGCGAGCGATCTGCTCGTTCTGCTCGACGTTGAGAGGTTCGCCTTCCGCAGCGCCGACCCAGTCGCGGATCGTCTGCCAGTCTGCCTTCACACGATCGGACGATTGTGGGTCGGCCGCGAGCTGCTGCAGTACCTGAGTGTAGAAGTGCCCGGTCTCGTGGATGAACGTCGAAAGGTCGGCGTCCTCGAGGAGCTGGATCTCGATGGCAGCCCCGCCGATGATGATGCGGCCGCGCGGCTGGTCAGCTTCGGCTCGGCGCTGCTCGTACTCCTCCCACTCAGGCGCCGAATCCGCTATATTGTTCGGAGAACCCGTTGCATCGGCAGCCTCATCCCCGGCGGAAGTCACGCGGTCAGATGTTGGCGCGTCCGGTGTGGCGGGTTCGACTTTTGTGACCCGATGGTGATAGAAGAACTTGCCGTTGCGGTGTTCATGCGCGACGAGGTGAACCGTCTTCTGCTCGCCGCCTATCTCCAACAGCCCTTTGAAGTAGTGGTAGCGTAAAATCCCGGGGCGGTCCTTTTTCGGTTTCGCCCACCCTTCGTATGAAGCGGTCCGAAGGAGCTCAGGAACGGCGGCGATCGACCTCACCTGCAGATCACTGCCGCGCATGGCGTGGTCCAGGCCCGCACCCGGCACCTCAATGTCCATGTTCCCAGCAGCATTGTGGACGGTGCCGAGCAAATTCCTCCGGGCGTACCGCTTGGCGCTGTCCCTAAGTTCCTGCCCCGTGAGTTCGAGCGACCCTACTTCTTCGCCGCTGATGGAAACCATGGTAGGCGACGCCGGCTGATTGAACACCTTCGCCGCGGCGCGCTCGGCCTTCCGTTGCTCGCGCCGCTCTTCGGCTCCGAGCTTCTTCCGCTCAGCACGTTCCTGAGCGATCAGCGCCTTCTCACGCTCGATCTCCTTCGCATCGCCGAACTGTAGCCGCCGTTGGCGCTCGGTCATCCGCTGGTCGACGCGCTCTTCGAGCAGGTCGCTCAGATCCGATTCCGGCCAGCCGCGGTCGAGCAGCTCCTGCCGTATCTCCGTGAGCAAATTCCCGTCGACGTCCAGTCGCCGCCCGATGTTCGTGGCGCCCGAAAGCACGTTGGCGTACTCGTCCTCGCGAAACCACATCGGGGAGCCGTGCGCCCCACTGGAGTACTCGGCGATCCGGTTGCGAATGTCCGCCGCCCGGCTCACGAGGTCGTCGTCGACTTCCAGCTTGAACTTCGCATTGACCGCGCCCGGGACCGGTGCGCGCTTGCTGCCCTTCATCGGGCGCGCAATCTCGTCGATCGATTCCTCGAACTCGGCGATCGCGGCTTCGTCCTTCTGGCCGCGGAGCTTCGCGAAGAACGCGCGGCCGCGCTCAACCAGACCCGGGACACCGCCGGCGGCATCGGGCATCGGCTGGCGAGGAGCTTCCATTCCTTCCGGCCCCGTCACCATCAGCGGGAACCGCTCGTACAACGCTTCGGGCGTCGTGCCCATCTCGTCGGCCAGTCGGCGGAAGACACGGCCGTAGAGCGTCTCGGCGACGGTGCGCGACGTCTTCTCGTCGTACAGGTTCGGGCGGGCCGCGACGAGCTGCTCGGCCAGGCGTCCGACGATCACCTCTTCGGAATCGGAGAGCTCGGGGGCGGTCGTCTGCTCCTCCGCTGCCTCTTCGCGCCACGTAGACAGGAACTCGTCGGCCTCCCGGCTGTTCATCTCGTTCGGGCGCGCGCGGATCTCGCGGGCGAAGAACGCGTTGTGATCCGTCGGCGCGATCTTCGTCGCGTACCGGCTCATCGGGATAGCCAAGTCACCGCCAGTGGCTACGGCCTGCTCGAACGACTGACGCTCGCCCAGTATCTCTTCGGCGACGTCGGCCGGATCCCGATTTTGCGACTGCCAGTACGTC
>JBKJQC010001261.1:0-13094 GCA_046593995.1 Polyangiales bacterium | reverse complement strand
CCGGCTCGGTGTCGGCGCCCGTGTCGGTCACGACCGGCTCGGTGTCGGCGCCCGTGTCGGTCACGACCGGCTCGGTGTCGGCGCCCGTGTCGGTCACGACCGGCGCGCTGTCGGCCGTGTCGGCGCCGCCAGAGGAGTCGGCCGAGTCGGCGCCGCCGTCGCGCGGTCGCGCGTCGGCGTCCATGCCGACGTCTCCGGTGCTCGTGTCGACGGAGCCCGTGTCACCGCTGCCGGTGTCGGTCGTCGAGTCGATCGTCGAGTCCTGGTCGCTGTCCGCGACGATCGCATCGGCGTCGTCGGCGCCGGTCTCGTCGACAGGGACGACGAGGCCGTCGTCCACCGCACCACCACCGCAGCCCGCCGCAAATGCGAGGCCGAGAACCATCACCGAAGCAAGTCTGATCGAACGCATCGTTTCCTCCGCACCATCTCCGAGGACGGTTGGCTCCCCTTCTATACCGCGTTCCGGGAATAATTCGATGAGGATCTACGGCCACTCGTCGAACGTCTTCAGGGGGTCCATACGAGGTCGTCCGTGGAGCCCGTACGTTACTCTGCGCTCGTGCGCCCCCTCCTCGCGGTCTCGCTCGGCTGTCCCTCGGGAATCGGCCCGGATGTCGTGATTTCCGCGCTCGCGGACGCTCGGCGGCGAGGCTCTTGCGAGAGGCGCGAGCATGACATCGACGTCGCGGTGTTCGGCGACGTGGGTGTACTGCGGAGTCGAGCCGACATGCTCGGCGTCTCGCTGCGTTTCCAAAATGTCGCAAGCGCGGCCGAGGCACGCGGACGCGACGAGGTCTGTGTCGTCGACATCGGTCTCGCGCTCGCGCCGGAGGATGCACGCCCCGGAGCACCGACGCGCGCAGGTGGCGCCGCGCAGCTCGCGTGGATCGACGCAGCCTGCGATGCGGTCTCACGTGGAGAAGCCGACGCGATCGTGACCGGGCCCGTGTCGAAGTCCGCGATCGCATCGTCCGGCGCGCGCGGGAGCGAAGGGTTCCTCGGACACACCGAGCACTTCGGCGCTCGTCTCGGCGGGCTTCTCGGGGGCGGGCCGATCGAGACCGTGATGGCCTTCCACGCGGAGTCGCTCACGATCACGCTCGCGACGACGCACGTCCCGATCTCGCAGGTGGCGACGCGTCTGACGATCGAGGACGTCGCGCGCGCGACGTACTGGACCACGCTCTTCGTCGACGACCTCGGCGTCGACGAGCAGCGTCCGATCGCGGTCCTCTCGCTCAACCCGCACGCGGGAGAAGCCGGCCTGCTCGGCGACGAGGAGACGCGCATCCTCGCACCGGGGATCGAGCGTGCGCGCGCGCGTCTCGTCGCCGAAGGGCACCGTCGGACCATCGTCGGTCCGCTCCCGGCCGAGGGCGCGATACGACGCGCGGTCCGCGAGCGCGCGTTCGCGGCGTGCGTCGCGATGTACCACGACCAGGCGACGATCCCATCGAAGCTCGTGGCGTTCGGCGAGGCCGTGAACGTCACGCTGGGGCTGCCGATCATCCGCACGAGCGTCGACCACGGGACGGCCTACGATCTCGCGGGCACCGGGCGGGCCGATGCAGCCGGCATGAGCGCCGCGATCGAGCTCGCCGAGCGTCTCGTGCGACGACGCCGCGCGCGCGCGATCACACCGTGAGGCGACGCACGTGCGCGATGGTCCGGGGGAGCAACACCGCGATCGCGCCGAGCGTCGCGGCGACGGACGCCGCGATCGAGGCTGCGACGTAGGGGGAGGCGAGCCCGTGCTCCGCCACCACGGGCGCGAGCACCATCGCGGCGACGGCGAGCACGATGCGGCGCAGCGTCGACTCCACCGCGGCGCCCGTGCCGACGCGGAGCGGACCGAGACGCACGAGCATCACGCCACGCGCTGCGGCCGCTGCGCCGCCTGCGATGCCGCACGCGACGGCGATGGCGACGAGCCGCACCTCCTCACTCGACGACGCCGCGACGAAGAGCGGTGCTGCAGCGACGAGGCCCGCGATCGCCACGCCGTGGAGGCGCGCGCGCGCGATCGAGGGGGCGAGCGCGCGTGCGATGAGCGTCTTCGCTCCCAGGAGTGCGGCGCACGCGACGAGGGTCCCTCCACGCGCCGAGATGGCGAACGCGTCGAGGGCGTCGGTGCCGCGCGCGGCGAGCGTCAGCGCCGCGACGCCTGCGACGAGCGCGATGACGCCGACCGAGGTCGAACGGCGACGATCTCGTTCCTGGGCGTCGGCGTCGGCGCGCGCGTCGCGGCGGCGCCCGCGCGGAACGGTGTGCACGCGATCGCCGACCCGGAGGGTGCTCGACACGAAGGCGGCGACGAGCGCGAGGACGGCGGCGACGGCGATGGCTCCGCGCGCGCCGAGCCCGCACGAAGCGGCGACGATCGCGACGGCGCAGCACGCCGTCCCCTTGCCGAGCAGCGCGACGACCTCGAGCTGCGCGACGCGCGCCGCAGCCGGGCGCGCGGACGACTCGCCGCTGTGCAGACCGACCGAGAGCGACGCGCGCGCTTCGGCGCCGGTGGACAACCCCGAGCCGAAGCCGATCACCACCACGGCGAGCGCGACCCACGGGAGCGTCGGTGCGAGAGCGAGCCCGACGAGACCGAGCGCCTGGACGACACCGGCGCGGCGCAGCCACGATCGCGCCTCGCCCGCGCGGTCGCCGAGGACCGCCGCAGGGAGCTCCGAGGCGAGCGTTCCGATGGCGAAGAGCGCTGCCAGGCGCAAGCAGGTCCCTGCATCGCCGCCGAGCGCGCGCACGATCTCGGGAAGCGCTGCCGCCGTCGCCGTACCACCGAGCAGGGCGCGCGCGAGCGTGAGCCTTCGAGCGCCGACGGGCCCTCCGCCCAGGTAGAAGCCGTCGCTCATGTCCCCCATGTCGGTCGAGGGAATCGTAGTGACCGCCCCCCGAGCACGGCCAAGTTCCCGCGCCGCGCGCCGCTCTGCTAAGCGCGTGTGATGACGCGGCGTGCGGAGCGCGAGAACGGGATCGAGCGGAGGAGCTTCCTGGCGACGCTCGCCATCGCCGGTACGTCCTGCGCGCGCACGATGACGGGACCGAGCGCGTCCGGCACCCCGCGCGCGACGACCGCGCCGTCTGCGGCCGACAACGAGGCGCGCACGCGACGCACTGTCGAGCTCCTCGACTGGACGTTCCCTACCGAGCTCGGGGGACCGAAGCGGTGCACGGTGCTCGTGCCGCATCCGATCGCACCCGGCGAGAAGCATCCGATCCTCGTCGCGCTGCACGGTCTCGGCGAGACGACCGATCCGGTCACCGGCGCGAACGGGTGGCCCAAGTCCTACGAGCTGCAGAGGACCTACGAGCGCCTCTTGAACCCGCCGCTCGAACCGGAGGCGTTCCAGGGCCTCGTGACGTCGGAGCGTCTGAGCGAGGTGAACGCCTCGCTCGCCGCGACACCGTTCGTCGGCCCGATCGTGGCGTGTCCGTATCTCCCGAAGGACATCGGCGGCGGCACGCCGATCGAGCTCTACGCGCAATGGCTCGGCGAGCGTCTCCTGCCCCGGCTGCGGAGCGAGCTCGCGGGGGACGAGCGCCTCGCTGCGACAGGGATCGACGGCGTGTCGCTCGGCGGGTGGACTGCGCTCCGCATCGCCATGATGCGGCCCGAGATGTTCGGCGTGGTCGGCGCGCTGCAGCCCGCGATCGGAGACATGGCGCAGGTCGACTGGGCGATGTCGCTCATCACGACCAAGCTGGGGAACCGCCCCTTGCGGATCGTGACGTCGACCGAAGACCTCTACCGACCGACCCTCGTGGAGCTCGACCGACGCCTGACCGAGAAGGGCATCGCGCACGAGTTCGCGATCACGCCCGGTCCGCACGACTACCCCTGGAACAAGGGGCCGGGTGGCATCGAGATGCTCACCTGGCACGATCGGATGCTCCGCCGATGAAGCGACGCCTGTTCCTCGTCACGACCGCGAGCCTCGCCGCAGTCGCGTGCAGGAAGAAGAAGGCAGACCCGTTGAAGGAGGGTGACGTGCCGCTCGATCCGAACGGCGCTCCGCAGGCGCCGCTCGGCGACGATCCGCGCGACGCCCTCGACGTGCTCGACTGGGAGCTCCCGAACGAGCACGGCGGCGACAAACGCTGCACCGTGCTCGTGCCGAAAGGGATGCCGGCGGGCACGAAGCTCCCGCTGCTCGTCGCGCTCCACGGCATGGGCGAGACGGTCTCGAAGGAGAAGGGCTCGCGCGGATGGATCGACTCCTACGCGCTCGATCGCGCGCTCTTCCGGCTGCGCAGACCGCCGCTGTCCGGCGCGGACTTCGAAGGGCTCGTGAAGCCGGAGCGGCTCGGAGCGATAAACGTTGCGCTCGCGAAGCGTCGCTTCGGAGGCGTGATCGTCGCGTGCCCCTACCTGCCCGCCGCCATCGGACGTGACATCCCGTACGACCTCTACGGCCGTTGGCTCGGCGAGCGACTCCTCCCGAAGCTCCGCGCCGAGCTCCCCATCCTCGACGGCGCCGCGAGCACCGGCATCGACGGCGTCTCGCTCGGCGGCATCACCGCGCTCCGCATCGGTCTCGCACGCCCCGACCTCTTCGGGGTGGTCGGTGCGCTCCAGCCCGCGGTCAGCGACGGCGACATGGCGAGGGGCCTCGCCGACACCATCGCCGAAAAGCTCGCGGGGAGACCGCTCCGCATCGTGACCTCGACCGAGGACGCGTATCGCGAAGCGCTCGAGACCCTGCACGCCGAGCTCGAAGCACGAGCCATCCCCCATGAGTTCTTCATCGCCGAGGGACCGCACGACTACGTGTGGAACAAGGGACCGGGCTCGATCGAGATGCTCCTCTTCCACGACCGCGCGCTGAAGCGCTGACTCGCGCGACGGACGCAACGCCAGACCCACGACACCGGGGCACACGGCACACGGCCACGGCCACGGCCACGGCCACGGCCACGGCGAGAGTGCAGCGAACCGCGTGCTCCACGAGTTGCGTCAGGTCTCGTCTCGGCCCCGTCTCTTCGGGTCTCGCCGTGGCCGTGGCCGTGGCCGTGGCCCGTGCCCGTCTCCTCTCGGAGAACGCCAACGTCACTCATTCCGGGGGAGGCTCTTCTTCGCCGTCCTTCGCCTTGTCCCTCAAGCCCAACGCGCGGAACTTCTTGTAGAGGTGGCTTCGCTCGAGATCGAGGCCGCGCGCCGTTGCCGCCATCTGTCCGCCGTAGTGCTTGAGCGCCTCCTGCAGGATGGTGCGCTCCGCCTCTTCGACCAGCACGCGGAACGGCACGTTCGAGCGGAACAGCCCTCCGGGCGGAGGCGCGCCGGCTTGCGGGAGGAACGAGCGAACCTGCTCCGCGTCGACCGTCTCGTCCGGGCTGAGGATGACGAGGCGCTCGATGAGGTTGCGCAGCTCGCGGACGTTGCCGGGGAACGAGTAGACGGCGAGGACGTTGATCGCGTCCTCGGTGATCTTCATGCCGCGGCGATCGTTCGCGCGGCTCGCGAGCTCGAGGAAGTGGCGCGCGAGGAGCGGCACGTCCTCCCGGTGGGCGCGCAGCGGCGGGATCTCGATCGGCACGACGTGCAGGCGATCGTAGAGGTCGGCGCGGAACGCACCGGTGACGACCATCGAGGGGAGCTCGCGGTTGGTCGCCGCGACGACGCGGACGTCGACCTTGATCACGTCGCCACCGCCGACGCGCTCGATCTCGCGCTCCTGCAGGACGCGCAGCAGCTTCGCCTGCATCGGGAGCGGCATGTCGCCGACCTCGTCGAGGAAGAGCGTGCCGCCGTTCGCGCGCTCGAACTTGCCACGACGCGCTTTGGTGGCGCCCGTGAACGCGCCGGCCTCGTGGCCGAAGAGCTCGCTCTCGATCAGATCCGCAGGCACGGCCGCGCAGTTCAGCTTCTCGAGCGGTCCCTTCGCGCGCGAAGACTGCGTGTGGATCGCACGCGCGACGAGCTCCTTGCCGGTGCCACGCTCGCCGGTCACGAGCACGTTCGCGTCCTTCGCCTTCGCCGCGCGCGTGATCCGCTCGCGCAGGCTCGAGATCGCCATCGAGTCACCGAGGATGTCGCCGTCGAAGCCGGCCTGCGCCTTGAGCTCCTTGGCCTCGGCTTCGGCACGGACGAGGCGCAGCGTGTTGTCGACGACGAGGAGCAGCCGATCGGTGCTGAGCGGCTTCTCGAGGAAGTCGAGCGCGCCGAGCCGCGTGGCACGTACAGCCGCGTCGATCGTGCCGTGGCCGCTCATCACGATGCACGGGATCTCGTTTCGCGCCGTGCGGAGCCGCGCGAGCATGTCGATCCCATCGCCGTCGGGCAACGCGATGTCGAGCAGCAGCAGGTCGTACGCGCGCTTCGCGAGCTTCTCCTCCGCGACCCGTACGCCCCCTGCGACGTCGACGGCGTACCCCTCGAGGCGCAGCGCCGCGGAGAGCGTGGTGAGGATGTTCGGCTCGTCGTCGACGACGAGGAGGTGCGCGTTCGCCATGAGCGCAGGCTAGGCGATACCAGAGTAGTCAGCACTGCACACGCCGCACGACCGACAGCTGCCCCTCCCCTGGCCCCTCCCAGAGGAGGGGTTCCGTCCGACGCACGCCCCTCGGGCACGCGTGTCCGCGACGAGCGTCAACTCGTCGGAGCCGTACGGATACGTGTCCGCGACACTGCGCTGGTAGGGAACCCCTCCCCTGGGAGGGGCCAGGGGAGGGAGATTGCGCACGCCTACGACCCCGTCCCGCGCTTACGACAGCTTCCAAAAGCTAGATCGCGTTCCCTTCGACCAACTTGCTCTTCGCCGGCGGTCCGAAGACGGGCGGCAGCGGCGGCAGCGGGACGAGAATCGTCGGCACGGGTGACGACGGGGCCTTGCTGCTCGTCTCGGCGCCTTCGTCGAGGGTCTTGAGCGTGACCTTCACCTCGCGGACGACGCCTGCGCGCACGACGAGGAGCTTCATGTCGTCGCCCGGCGCGTGCTTCTTCACCTGTTCGGAGAGCTCCTCGGACGTCTTCACCATGTTGCTGTCGACGGCCAGCACGTAATCGGCGCTCGCCGCGTCGCCGCCCTTCAGACCGGCCGTCTGCGCGGGGCTGCCGTCCTGCACCTGGATCACGCGCACACCGTTCTTGTCGGTGAGGCCGACGATCCCGAGCCAGGGCGTGGGCGCCTTGATCGGAGGCGAGGTCTTGAGGAACTTGCGGACCTGCGCGATCGAGGCGCCGAAGAGCACCGGGGTGCACGACGACTTCGTGCCCGCCTTGCCGGTGCCGGGGGCGCACGCGCGTCCGACGAGGCCGACCACGCCGCCGTTCGAGTCGACGATCGGCGTGCCGATGGCGACGTTCTTCGTGTCGATCGAGAGCGCGTCCTTCAGGAGCTCGCCGTCGGGCGAGAGGTAGTCGCGCCGGCCGAGCACCGACGTCGCCTGCGGCTGGACCTTGCCGTTCTTCAGGAGGACGAACGTCGAGAACGTCGACGTCGGCGACATCGGATCGGCGTCCGAGGCCTTTGCGCCCTCGGTCCCCTTCGCGGAGTAGGGGACCAACAGCGCGAGGTCCCACGACTCGTCTTCGTGGTGCAGCTTCACCTTGGTCGTCGCGCCATCCTTGCCGGCGTCCGGGAAGCGCACCTCGAGGTCCGCGGTGCCGCCGCCGAGGACGATCGGGCTCCGCGCCGTGAGGACGACGTTCTTCTCGCTGAGGAAGATCCCGAGGGCGATCGGCTTCTTCGCCCGCTCGATGACGACCGTCGCCAGGCGGGACCGCTCCATACCATCCATGACGGAACCGGAGGGCACAGGGGGGGTGGGAACGCCAGGCAACGGTTCGGCCTTCGACTTTCCAGAGGGGGCCGCCTTGCCGGCCGACGCCGAGGGCGCCGGGATGAAGACCCAGGGCCCCGGCGGACCGGCGGGCGCAGGGCGCGCCACGAGGAGCGCGGCGAGACAAGGGCCCGCGATCAGGGCGAGCGAGAGCGATCCAATCCGAGCGGTGCGGGGCATGACCTCACCAGCTTAGCAAGTCAGGTGCCTTTCGCTCGGCCCCCCTACCCGGACGCTACCCGGCAGGAGCCGAGGTCAGACGGGGCGCGGGAAATGGGAAGTGGAGAGCTCGTCCGAACCGAGGATGTCGGCCAGCCGGGTGGCGAACGCCTCGGCCACGGCGAGCTCGACTTCGGCCGCGGTGCCGAGCTGCAGGCACTCCGTGGTGATCGCCTCGCACTCCTCGACGCTCACCCGACGGAGCGACTCCTTCACCTCGGCGATGGCGGCGGCCTCCATCGACAGGGTGCGGATCCCCATGCCGACCAGGAGCAACACGGCGAGCGGATCGCTGGCCATGGCGCCGCACACCGAGACCGGAATGTCGCACGCCTTTGCAGCCTGCACCGTGTGGTGGATGAGCCGGAGGATGCACGGGTCGAAGGGGGAGGCGAGTCGCGCGAGCTCGTGCGAGCCACGATCGATCGCGAGCGCGTACTGCACGAGATCGTTGGTGCCGAGCGAGAAGAAGTCGGCCTCGCGAGCGAAGAGGTCGGCGCAGATGGCCGCGGCGGGCACCTCGATCATCACGCCGACGGGGACGTTGCCGTGCGGCACCTTGGCCTCGTCGAGCTCTCGTTCGGCGCGCACGAGGAGCGCGCGGACGGCGCGGAGCTCGGTGAGGCTCGATACCATCGGGATCATGATCCGCACGTCGCCGTAGGCGGCCGCGCGGAGCATCGCGCGCAGCTGCGCGCGGAAGATCTCGGGCTCGCGGAGCGCGAGCCGGACGGCCCGCGTCCCGAGCGCCGGATTGACCTCGTCCACCGTGGGAACGCTGGTCGCGAGCTTGTCGTTCCCGAGGTCGAACGTGCGCAGCGTCACCGGCCGCGGCGAGACCATCTGCGCGATCGTGCGGTAGAGCTCGAACTGCTCGTCCTCGCTCGGTAGGTCCTTCCGATCGATGTAGATGAACTCGGTCCGGTAAAGGCCGATGCCCTCGGCGCCGTGCTCCATCGCGAGCAGCGCCTCCGTCGGCAGCTCCACGTTCGCGAGGAGCGTCACGCGCGTTCCGTTCGAGAGCCGCGTCGGCTCGCGCAGCCGCATGCGGAGGAGCTGCGTGCGCGACGCGTGGCGATCGCCGCGGACCCGCGCGCGCTCCATGTGCTCTTCGGACGGACGGATGTACACCTCGCCGCGCAAGCCGTCGACGATGATGGTGTCGCCGGTCCGCACGTGCTCGAGCACTCCGGCCACGCCGACGACGGCGGGGATCTCGAGGGCGCGCGCCATGATCGCCGTGTGGCTCGTGCGGGTGCCGACCTCGGTGATGAACCCGACGATCGGCTCGCGGATCATCGCGGCGGTGTCGGCGGGGGAGAGGTCGTGCGCGACGACGATGGTCGGCTGCGCCACGCGCACCCCGAGCGCCGGCGTCGGGCGCCGGATGCGCTGACCACCCTTGCTCGGGCGGACGTCGTCGGCGCTCACCCGCGGGATGCGCACCGACGGATATGCGGTCAGGTTGAGGGCGCGCTGCAGCCGCTCACCGACGAACTCGACGTCGTGGCGTCGCTCACGCAGGTAAGGGTCGGAGACCTGATCGAAGGCGCGGGTCATGTTCTGCACCGCGACCTCGACCGCCCACTCGGCGTTCCGGTGCTTGTCGACGATCTCGTGCCGGACGGCGCCGGCGAGCGTCTCGTCGCCGACCATCGCTTGATAGGCTTCGAGGATCTTCAGGTGCTCGACCGGCAGGTTGCTCGCGACGCTCGCGTGCACTTCGGCGATCTGCTCCTGCGCCTCCTCGACGGCCTCTCGGTAGCGCACGAGCTCGTCCCCGGATTCCTCGTCGCCGATCGTGCGGCGCGGGATGCGTCCGGTGCCCGCTTCGAGCACGAGTGCGGTCGCCATCGCCACTCCGGGAGAGCCCGCGATCCCTTGCAAGGGGCCGACGGGCGCACCTCCGCTGGGCGGCGGCCCTGCTTCGGGCGGCGTGCCTGCGCCGTGAGGGCTGCCTCCCTCGGGAGCGGGCGGAGGATTGGACAGGGGCACGTGCTATTCGGTCTCGCCGAAGCGGCTAGCGATCAGCGCTTCGATCGCGCCCATGCACTCGTCCGCGCGCTCGCCCTTCGCGACGACGTCGAGCCACGTGCCCTTCGACGCACACAAGAGCAGCACCCCCATCACGCTCTTCGCGTTCGCGGTCTGGCCTTCGCGCCCCACGACGACCTCGCACGGATACTTGCTCGCGAGCTGCACCAGCTTCGTCGCCGCGCGCGCGTGCAAGCCCAACACGTTCGCGATCTGGAAGCGCCCGCGCGCCTCGGCCTCTTCCGTCATGTCCCCCTCCTGCCTTCGTCGTCCTGATCGCGAGCGTCGACCTCGAGCACGTGCGACGGGCGGCTGTATGCGAGCACGTCGCCGGCGATCGGCCCCGGATCGGAGCCGCGCGAGCCTGCGACGTCACCGCGGCCGACGTCACGATGCATGACCTGCACGTTCGGGAAATCGCGACCGCGCAGCCGCTTGCCGAGCTCCTCGGCGACCGCTACCGAGCGATGGCGTCCGCCGGTGCAACCGATGCTGACCGTGAGGTAGGCCTTACCTTCGCGCGCGTAGAGCGGGATCGTCGTCGCGAGCAGGTTGTCGACCTGCTCGACGAACGCGTGCGCCTCGTCGGTGTCGAGCACGAACGCGGCGACGTCCGCGTCGAGACCGGGCCGGTGCTTCATGTGCGGCACGAAGAACGGGTTCGCGAGGAAGCGCACGTCGAAGACCATGTCCGCGTCGACCGGTGCCCCGAACTTGAACCCGAAGGAGATGATGCGCGTCATCATCCGGCCGAGCTCGCCGGTGCCGCTCGGCGAGAATTGCGCGACGAGCGCTCGGCGCAGCTCGTGGACCGTGAAGCGCGTCGTGTCGATCACGCGGGTCGCCCGTGCGCGGAGCGGGGCCAGCCGCTCGCGCTCCTTGCGGATGCCCTCGATGACGTCGCCTTCGGGCGCGAGCGGGTGCGGCCGCCGCGTCTCGCTGAAGCGACGCACGATCGACTCGTCGCTCGCGTCGATGAACATCACGTGGAGGTCGCGGGTGCCGGACGCGTCGAGCGCGTCCATGACCTCGTCGACGGCGACGAGGAAGTTCCCGAGCCGCGCGTCGAAGCCGAGCGCGATGCGGCGGATCCCCCCGCGCTCGCAGAGGTCGACGATCTCCGGCGCGAACCCGGTCGGCAGGTTGTCGCAGCAGTAGAAGCCGAGGTCCTCGAGGGCGTGGATCGCGGTCGACTTACCGGCGCCGGACAGCCCGGTCACTACCACGACCTGCGACCTCCCGGAGGGCAAGCTCGAGCTCGTCACGTTGGCGGTCATCGCTTGATCTCCCCGTTGGTGCCCGCGTCGACCCCAGCGAGAAGCGCGCGCTCGAGCCGATCGTGGAATGCGCGCGCGCCGTGGTGCCCTGCGCGCTTCAGGAGCTCGTTCCGTGCGGCGATCTGCAGGATGGAAGCGATGTCACGCCCCGGCCGCACCGGAATGGTCACCTCGGGGATCTTCACGCCGAGGATCTCGTGAAACCGGTCGTCGATGCCGAGGCGGTCGTACTCGAGGTTCGCCTCCTCGAGCTTCACGACGAGATCGATCTGGATCCAATCGCAGACGCTCGTCACGCCGTAGAGCGCGCCGACGTCGAGGATGCCGAGGCCGCGGATCTCGATGTGGTGCTCGAGGAGCGGCGCGGCCTTGCCCACGATGACCTTGCGCGAGGGGGCGCGCGCGGAGCCCGAAGGCACGAGCGCGCAATCGACCGCGTCGTCCGCGACGAGCCGGTGCCCGCGCATGACGAGGTCGAGCGCGCACTCGCTCTTGCCGATTCCGCTGCGTCCGAGGAGGAGCACCCCGATGGCGAAGATGCTCACGAGGACGCCGTGGATCCGCGTCCGCGGCGCGAGGCGATCGTCGAGGTAGGCGTGGAGCGCGTTGATGGTCGACGAGCTCTTCGAATCGGTGACGAGGAGCGGCGTATCGGAGCGATCGCAGGCTGCGACCAGCTCGGAGGGCGGCGTCACCCCCCGGGTGACGGCGATCGCGCAGGGGCGGAGCCCGGCGAACCCATCGCACGCGCGCTGTCGCTCTGCCGGCGCGAGACGCTCGAGGAACGACACCTCGGTGGCGCCGAGGATCTGGATGCGCCACGCCTCGACCCCGTGGAAGTGTCCCACCAGCGCGAGCCCGGACTTCTGCACGCGCGCACCGAGCACGCGACGCTCGAGCCCGCCCCGCCCGGCGTGGACCACGACGGGCAGCCCGAGCGCCGGATCGGCGATCAGATCCGCGACCGAGATCCCGATCGGCTCCGCCCCGGCCTCGACGCCGTCTGCGACGACGAGGACCTCGGACGGTAGGTTGGGAGAGGAGTCGCGAATGTCCATCTGGTGATCGGCCCGCCTCCTCAGGGTGCGCGCGCGTCGGCGTCGCGGATCAGGGTGTAGACGGCCTTCGAGTCGGCTGCGTTGATGATCTTCTCGCGCAGCCCAGGCTCGCGCAGGACCTTGGACACGCGAGCGAGGATACGCAGATGCTCGACCTGCGCGTGCATGCCGCGCTTCGGTCCGACGACGCCGAGGATGATCTTCGCGGGGCGGCCGTCGATCGCATCGAACGGCACCCCGTCGGGCGCGACGAGCAGCGCCGCGACCTGCGTGCCGAGCTCACCGAGGAACCCGTGCGGGATCGCGACCCCGTCCCCGATGCCCGTCGACTGCAGGCCCTCGCGCTCTTCGAGGACCAGCCGCACGAGCGCGGGATCGACGCCCGCTCCCCGCGCGAGCTGCGCGGACACCGCGTCGAGCGCCGCGAGCTTGTCCGGGACACCGCGCGCGAGGATGACGCGGTCCTCGGCGAGGATCTCCGTGAGGCGCATCGCCCCTCCTTTTCGCAGAGGCCCACCGCGGCGTCCACATCTACGGACCCCGAGAGAACCACGGAGGCACGGAGGCGCGGAGTCCTGAGAGTCTGCCGATCTCGGCCGCTACCTGGCCGACGCTCTCGCCGCTGCCACGCCCCAAAAAGCGCGAGGCGCGAAGGGCCGTCGGCGCCGCGAGCGGCAGACGATCGACTCTCCGCGCCTCCGTGCCTCCG
>JBKJQC010000342.1:0-3040 GCA_046593995.1 Polyangiales bacterium | reverse complement strand
GATCGACGCGTCCGAGAGCCAGCGCGAGATGTTCGCGAAGTAGTCCTGCTTGCCTGCGACCGCGAGCAGCAGGACGCCGAAGACGAAGAGGACGCCGGAGACGATCAGCTTCTTCGGCTTGCGCTCCGCGATGGGGAGCCGCGTCCACGAGGTCGCCGAGGCGAGGCCGGCGAACGTGAGGATCAGACCGGGGAACTTCGCGAGCTTCCCCGCCTTGGTGTGGAACGCGTTCAGCGTCACCCACCCCGTCATGTAGAGAATCGCGCCGATCAGGACGAAGAGGACGAGGTACGTCTCGATCTTGGTCCACAGCGCATCAATCTTCACGAGCGGCCGGGTCCACGCAGCCGGAGTCGCCGTTGCGAGCGGACCGGTGTGCGGGACCGCCTCGGCCTGGGCGGGGCGAGCTTCCATCGAACCGCGAAGGTTACTGGATGGGCGCCGTAACAGGCGAACAAACGAAACGACGGCTCCACCCGAGGCGGCGACGAAGGCCTGGGCGGCGCGGATCGTCGCCTGTGACCAGGCCGATGCGCTCACGCCCGCGAGGCGCACGAGAAATGACGAGAGGCGAGGAGACGACGGCGGCCATCGGTAGACTCTCTCGAGCCTCCTCTCGCCTCCGCGGCTCCGCGCCTCCGTGGTTTCTCGGAGTCTCGGGGATTACTGGTTCGCCTGGGCGGTGCTCTCGATCTTGCCGACGAGGGCCGGGTCGAAGGTACCGGCCTTGAGGACGCCGCGGGCCTTTGCGAAGAGCGCGCCCCACGCCGCCTGCTCCGCCGCGTTCGGCGCGTAGATGGTGACGCCCGTGCGCGCCTTGAAGCGGGTCCACGCGGCGGCATCCTCGTTGCGGATGCGCATCTTCAGACCGGACGCGGACGTCGACATCGAGTTGCCGGTGTCGATGACGACCTGCTTCTGATCGGCCGGGAGCTTGTCGAGCGCGTCGGTCGACATCACGAGACCGCCGACGACGATGCCGTTGACCTGGTCGACGGCGAAGTCGAACTTGCTGTTCCACTGCAACATCTCGGCGGCGAGCGCCGAGACGTTGAGGCAGTTGATCTTCCCGTTGTCGATGTTCGGGAGGACGCTCATCAGCTCGGCAGGGAACGGGTTCACGCCGCCGATCTGGGCGTAGACCGTCTTCTGGATCGGATCCTCCGCGTAGACCCACGGGCTCTTCCCCTTGAGGTCGTCGGGAGTCTTCACCTGGAAGCCCTTCGAGAGGAAGTGCGCCTGGCCGACGTCGGCCCACGCGATGGGCGTGATCTTCTTGTCGGTGAGGAACTTGTCGTACTCGCTCTGGATGGCGCTGCGGACCGCGTCCACGGCCTTCCACGAGCGGATGACGCCGGGCACCTGGATCGTCAGCAGGCGCTTGTCGATCTTGCCGAGGCCGGTCGAGGTGATCGCCGCGCCGTCGAGCTGGCCGGCCTTCATCTTGTCGACCATCGTGGCTTCGGTGCCCTGGGTCGAGTTGAAGAAGAAGTCGAACGAGACGGCGTTGTTCGTCTTCTGCTCGACGGCCTTCTTCCAGGTCTTGAAGACCTGCCCCCACGGCGAGTCCGGCGCGGCCGGCGTGCCGATCTTGAGCTTGACCGGATCGGCCTTCGCACTCCCCGCGGACAGCGCGACGAACGCGGACGCGGCAGCGACCCCCATGAGAACCTTACGAATCATCTGAGTTCCTCCTCGTACAGCTGTCAGGCGAAGGAAAGCGTGCGCCCCACGTCGTCAGACGTACTGGCCTCGTTTCTTCTTCACCCTTCGGATCGCGGCGAGGTTACCTCGACATTGCGCCAGGGCGGAAGCGGGACCCGCCCGGCTCAGCCGTAGAGCGCTTCAGTGGGTCTAGGGTCTAGGGTCTAGGGTCTAGGGT
This sequence comes from Polyangiales bacterium, assembly GCA_046593995.1. Taxonomy (GTDB): domain Bacteria; phylum Myxococcota_A; class Polyangia; order Polyangiales; family JADJMO01; genus JALHOE01. The sequence continues at coordinate 1,158 of JBKJQC010000342.1, read as the reverse complement.
CCGTGACGTGACGAGAGGTCGACAGTCGACAGTCGTCAGGCGAGAGCGAGAGCGAGAGCGAGAGCCCCACAGGTCGCTCGTCTCGGACGACTGACGACTGACGACTGACGACTGACGACTGACGACCAAGCACGCGCGAGCGGCGACCACGTCGCCGGCGCGTGGCTTCGCTCCCGGGCCCTAGACCCTAGACCCTAGACCCTGGACCTCTTCAGAACTCCCAGCCGCAGTCCTCGCGGGCGACTTCCTCGATCCACTTCTTCGACGCGTAGCGGCGCGCCTTGCGCTTCGCGATCGCGTTCGTGAGGCGGGCCTCGGGCAGCGGATCGTCGGCCTCGAGGACCTCGTTGAGGAGCTTCATGTACATCGCGAAGGACTCCTTGCGACCGGGCGAGTCGTCCTTCATGCGGCACGCGTAGGAGCGCGCCATCTGCACCTTGCCGACGAGCATCTTGCCGCCGTTGATGGCGAAGGCCTTGTCGAAGTGCTCCTTGCTCTTCGCGAACGACTCGGCGCCGAGCGTGTTGAAGCCGGTGCGCGCGTAGTAAGAGGCGAGGAGGACGTGCGCGGAGCCGCGCTCGATGCCGTCCTTCAGCTCGACCGCGCGCTCGACCAGGGTGCGGCCGATGAAGACGGTGCCGATGTTGGCGTAGTCGGACTTGTCGGCGTTGACGCGGGCCATCCACGCGTAGCCGGTCCAGAAGAGGAAGTCGGCGTCCTCCTCGTCCTCGAACTTCTTCACGTACTCGCGGATCTCGCTCTCGGACCCGTGCTTGATCGCGTCGTTCAAGCCCTCGTGCTTCTTCTCGAGGAACTCGATGCCGTAGCCGAGCGCGCGCGTGTACGCGCTCTTCGCGCGCATGCGGTGGTACTGCACCATCTCTTCGTCGCCCGCGAGCATCGCGAGCTCGAGGTCGTCCTCCATGAAGGCGAACGCCTGCGACGACCAGCCGCGGATGAGCAGGTAGTAGGCGTTCTCGTCGTCCGGGACGAGCATGTGCATGCCCTCGAACTGCGCGAGACCCGCGGACGATGCGTAGCGCGCCGTCTCGTAGTCGGCCGTCCCCTGGAAGGCGACGGAGCCCTCGCGCGTCGACTTGATCTGCCCCTTCGCGAGCGTCCTCTTGATGCAGCTCGTGCTCCCGAGGGAGAGAGCCG
>JBKJQC010000838.1:0-6449 GCA_046593995.1 Polyangiales bacterium | reverse complement strand
TGCGGCTTCGTCGGCGCGCCCACGCCCGACACCTCGAAGGGTCTGCCGAAGTGCGCGCTCTTCCGGCTCGAGAACCTCTCGAACGTGCTGATGGATCTCATCGTCGGGAAGCTCGAGCTCGGGGTCCACGATCCGTGTCTGAAGAAGCTCCTCGCGAACCAGACGCTCACCGGCTTGGTCGGCGGCGCGGACGCGGTCGTCGAGCAGATGTCCGGCGTGAAGGGGTTCACGCTCCACCCCAACATCAACGGGTTCGCCCGCCTCGCGCACTACGACACCGCCCACGACGGGCTCCCCGGCGACACCACGGCGTCGAGCGCCAAGACGCACCGCTTCCTGGTCGACGTCATCGATCCGATCCCGACGCTCACCTGTCCGGCCGATCCGTTCACGGCGAGCGACGGGACGAAGCTGAACCTGCGGAAGTGCGCCACCTTCGCCGACTCGCTCCGTAGCCGCGATCGCAACGCGATCTTCCCGCTCGAGCAGCTCGACTTCATCCCGTCGGTCGCGCCCCTCGCGCGCGCGTTCACCGAGAACGAGGCGCCGCTCCTCTTCGTCGATCTCTTCGACGTGCTCCACGTGCACTGGGCGACGCCCGGGCAGTCGAAGGTCGAGTGCGATCCCTCGCTCCCGCGCAGCGACGCGCGCTGGTGCGCGCACGACGGTCTCGTGAGGTACGAGCCGATCCTGATCGAGATGCTGCAGGGGGACCTCTTCCCCGCGCTCCGCACGCTGGTGCCGATCCTCGAGAGCACGAAAATCAAGCACTGCGAGGCGTTCGACGCGAACAAGCGCTGCACGAAGAGCAGCGAGCGCGACGGGATCCGCGTCGTGTCCCAGCTGATCCGCGCGCTCATCGATCCCGCACGCTCGAAGGGGCTCGTGGATCGCCGCGGCAACGCGTTCGCGCTCCGGAACGACGGCAACAGGGTCCCGCAGATCACGCCGATCCATCTCTTGATCGACGCGCTGAAGGGGTTCGATCGCTCATTTGCCGATTGGTCTCTCGCCCACCCCGACGACGCCCAACGGCAGCTCGGGTGGAAGCGCGCGCGATCGCGGCTCGTCGACACCTTCCTCGCGACCGACGGCGCAGCCACTACCGCGAAGTGGAAGAACCCGGCCATCCCCAAGATCGTCCCCACGGTCCTCGAGGTGCTGCAGGCGCAGATTGTGTCGCACTGCCCGGATCGCACCCCGGGGACGAAGTGCGCGTGGGCAAAGGAGCGGTTCTTGACCGGGCTCACCGAGACGGTGTCGGGCCCGACGTTCGCGGCGTCGATCGATCTCCTCGACGCGATCCGTAGGGACCCGGCCGCGCGCGCCGAGCTGCAGGAGCTCCTCCGGTACCTCCTCGCCGCAGCGTCCGCGAACGACGCAGGCGCGACGACGCTCACGGCGCTCGTCGACACCGTGCAGCTCCTCTCCGACGACGTGAACCTGCGTCCGTTCCTGAAGCTCTCGTCGTCGGTCTTCGCGCCGAAGCGGCGTTCTCCCTCCGGTGAAGGAACGAGCGGCGTCGCGCTCGCGGGGCTCGAGCTCCTCTCACGCATCTTCGCCACGGCGCATGACGCGAAGGGGAAGGAGCTGTGCGCGAAAGAGATCGATCCCGATCGCGCGATCGCGCACCTCCTCGCGAACCTCGTGCGCCCACGACCTTCTGACTCGGGAGACGGCCAGATCCCGCTCTTCGTCATCGGATCGGTGATGGCCGACGTGAACCGCAAGTTCCCGGGCAGCTTCGACAAGCTGAACGGCCTCGATTACGGGAACATCGCGCGCGAGAGCTCGAACATGCTCCTCGATCCTGCGAGCGGCCTGGAGCAGCTCTTCGCCGTGCTCGACATCCTCGCTGGGCCTCCGCCGTGAGGCGCGCCTTCACACTGGCAATCTCGATCGCCCTCGTGACATCGTGCAGCGCGAAGGAAGATCCGGCGGAGACCCCGCCGCCGAGCTGCGTGATCGCGGCGCCAACGCTCGGGAGTTGGCAGCTCACGGCCGATGGATCACGCCTCCGGGACGCGCTCGGACGCATCGTCATCCTGCGCGGCGTGAACGCCGGCGGTCGCAGCAAGCTCGCGCCCTACACGCCCTTCGACTTCACCGGCGACGACTACCGGGCTGCCCTCGACGCGTACCTCGATCGCGCGGCGTCGTTCGGGTTCGACGTGCTGCGGGTCCCGTTCACCTGGGCCGCGCTCGAGCCGACGGAGGGCACGATCGACCAGGCGTGGCTCGCTCGTTACGAGCTGCTCCTCGAAGGTGCGTGGAAGCGCGGGATGCGCACCATCGTCGACTTCCACCAGGACATCTACGCAGAGCGCCTGTGCGGCGACGGCTTCCCCGACTGGACGATCCCGGAGCCGAAGCCCACCGCGAAGAAGAGCTGCGCGGACTGGTTCACCCACTACGCGTTCGACCCGAACGTGAAGTCGGCGTTCGATCGCTTGTGGAAGAACGAAGGCGACGTGCAGACCAAGATGGCCGCCATGTGGGAGCTCATGGCGAAGCGCTTCGCGGGCCGCGGCGGTGTGTTCGCGTTCGAGATCATCAACGAGCCGAGCATCGGCACGGCGTCGAAGTCGACCTTCTCGAGCGCCACGCTGACGCCGTTCTTCGCGACGATGGCCGCGAAGGTGCACGCGGCGGCGCCCGACGCGCTCGTGCTCTTCGAGCCCCCGGTCGAAGAATCCGTCGAGGTCTCGACCAAGCTCGTGCCGCCGCCCGGCAAGGTGATGTTCGCGCCGCACTGGTACGACGTCTCGGTCTTCCTCGGCACCGAGCCGAAGCTCGACAAGGTCCACGAGCCGCTCGCGAAGTGGCGAACGATCGCGGACGCGTGGAAGGTCCCGCTCCTCCTCGGAGAGTCCGGCGTGCGCCACGACAGCGAGTGGGCACCGGCGTTGATCCGCGCGCTCTACGACGCGGTCGACGACCTCGGCATCGGCTTCACCTACTGGGAATACAGCACCGCGACCGAGGTGTGGAACGACGAGCGGTTCTCGATCACGCACGCCGACGGGAGCGACATCCCCGGCGTCTCGGTCGAGGTCGCACGCCCCTACCCGCGCGCGATCGCCGGTGAGGATCCGAAGTACCGCTTCGACGCGGTGACGCGCACGTTCACGCTCTCGTACGTCCCGAAGGACGGCGTGACCGAGGTCGTGGTGCCCACGCGCGCGTTCCCGAATGGCGCGCGCATGAAGCTCACCGGCGCGTGCCTCGACGCCTCGAGGCCGGGTGTGCTGCTGTTGAGGAAGGATCCCGACGCGACACGCGTCGAGCTCAGGGTCACGGCGCGCTAGAGTGGGCGCCGTGCGCCGTGAAGGTCCCTACCGCGAAGCGCCGCCTCCGCCCGAGCCAGCGGAGCGCGGCCCGTACACGCAGCTCACCGCGTTCGCGCGGTCGCGGCAGATCCCTTACGAGGGCGCCCTCTCCCTTCGCGTCGAAGACCATGGGCGATGGCTCCGCCTCTCGTACTCGCTGAACAGCGGCACCGTCACCGGCTACGACGTCGAGGTCCCGATCGCACACACGCCGTACATCGTGCTCCGCGTCGAGACGGACACTGACCGCAAAGGGAAAGGGCGCGGCATCAACCGCGAAGTGCAGACGGGGGATACTGCGTTCGATCTCGGGGTATACATCGAGACCGACGAGGGGGACCGCGGCGTGCTGCGTGTCCTCGTGCCGGAGGTGCGCGCGGCGATGCTGGAGTTGTTCGGCGCCGGCGTCACGAGCGTCCAGCTCGCGGGCGGGATCGCCAGCTTCAACGTCGCGGAGACGAAGACGTCATTCTCGGCCGAGTCGGTCGAGAACGTCGTCTGCGCGACGCGTGGGCTCGCCAAGATCCGGCACACACGAGCTCGAGAGAACCCCGAAGCAGGCCGTGGGGCGGGCCCCATGATCGGCACCATCCTCCTCACCCTCGCGGCGGTGCCGTGCGCCATCGCAGCGCAGATCCAGTGGAACACCGAGGGCGTCGGATTGCAGCTGACGGCGGCCGCAGTCGGCGTCGTTTCGTGGTGGTCGTCGCGCAGCTGGTTGGCGCGAGCGACGGGAGGGAGCTCGCAGTCCTATCGCCGGTACCTGACCAGCGTGAGCTTCGCGTTCGTCGGGATGCCCCTCGCGAGCATCGCGCTCGCGACGATGATGAACGGCGCGCTGTCCGGCCGGACGGTGGACGTACGCTTCGGTGTCGTCGACAGGGTGCGCGAGCCCGACGAGGGTCGCACGTACGTCGACGTCGCGTGGAAGGGCGGCGGCTCGACGGAGACGTGGTGGTACACCTGCGATCGCGCGCCGAGGAAGGGCGACGTCGCCGAGGGGCACTTCCGCCGAGGCTTCTTGTTCGCGGCGTGGCGCGACCGCCCGCTGATGGTCGGCGCGCCGCGCTGAAGCGCTGCCGCAATGCCCTCCCCGTCCGATGGCTCGGACACGTGGTCGCGGGTGATGTCATGGGACCACGGTGTCGCGCGTTCGCGACACCCGCGCCTCACAGGTCGTCGAGCCCGCGCGTCGGCGGACCGCCCGCCGGGCTCGCACGGTCATTGCTAAGCGAGGCTCGGGGGATCTGCATGCGACCAAGTACCGCCATCCACGCGCTGCTCACCGCCATCGTCGTCGGGGTGACGACGTGCGGCGCCGGCCTTCGCGCCGACGAGTTCGTGTGCGAAGAAGCCCACGCGCGCCTCGTCGAGTGCTGCCCCGGCTTCTCGGTCGACGGCGCGTACTGCACCTACGACGACGGTTGCGGCGAAGGGACGCGCTATCCGCGCCTGTCCGAGCCCGAGAGTCAGTGCATCCGCACCGCGTCCTGCGCGACGCTTCGCGAGCGGGGAATCTGCGCCCGCGCGGCGGCGGCGCCCGCGGTCGCCGAGCCCAATGCCGGATCGTCGGGTGGAACCCCTCCATCTGGGATGGTGCGCCCCTACGAACGGCCGTCGGTGTGCCCATGAACCGCGCGGTCCCGATCGGCATCGCCGCATCCGCGCTCGCCGCGTTCACTACCGTCGCGTTCACTACCGTCGCGTTCACTGCCGTCGACGCCCGAGCCGCCGAAGGCCCGAATCGCTTCTCGACGACGATGTCGGCCGGCTGGATGCACACGAGCGTCTTCAGCGTACCGATCGACACCGCGGCGATCTCGCTCGGTATCGGCTTCACCCATCAGCGCCCCCACGGCTTCGGCGTCGACATCCACGGGACGATCGGCGCCCGCGTCGGTCGGACGAAGGCCGGTCGGAGCGTCGGCGGCTTCGAGCCAAGCGGCGTCGCGCTCGTCTTCCACTACGACTGGTTCCGCATCGGCCTCGGCACCGCCCTCGGCGCGATGAACGTCGAACGGAGCACCAACGGCGAGAGCCAGGGCGGGCTCTACGCCACCGTCTACGGAAGCGTCGGCGTCGAGCCGCTCGCGGTCTCCGGTCGTCCACTCTTCGTCGAAGCGCAGTTCCACCAAGTGGCCTGGAGCGACCGCGACATGAACGCCTTCGTGCTGGCGGTCGGCGCGCGCTTTTGCGGCGCAGGGTGCATGCCGTAGCGCACGAAGCAAAACGAGGGCTGCCCCGCGACCAAGCCAGGGCGGAGCAGCTCAGGCGTCGCCCGACTACTCCGCGGCGGCGACTTCCCGCACCCCCGACGTGAACGAAGAGAACCGCAACCTGGCGACCCGGGGACTGCCGCAACGGAATGGACATCGAGGGATCACCATGGTCACGTGCAGTCCTTCCCCGAGCACGTCTTCACACACGTCGGGCTGTCGCAAGTCTGCTTGCACTTGCCGCCGCTGCACGTGAAGTTGCAGACCGCGCCGGCATGGCAGCCCTGCCTGCACCCTCCACCGGAGCAGGTCCCCTCGCACGTCCCGCCGGCGCAGTTCTGCCAGCACGATCCCGTCGAGCACGTCCACTCGCAGATCTCGCCCGCATGGCAGGTTTGATTCCCTTCGGCGACAATCTTCTTTGCGCCTGCATCCGCGACGCTGGTCGGAGCGGCCGGCGCGGCCGTGGCCGTGGCAGTGGCCGTCGCCATGGCCGTGGCAGTAGCCGTGGCAGTAGCCGTGGAGGTGGAGGAAACCGACTCGGCCCCTTTGGCGTCGCTCTGGGTCTTGTCGCAACCGGCGACCACCACGACGAACGCGAGGAGAAGGACGTCGGTACGGGCGGTGGTGTGCTCTCGAGGCATGAGCCTCCCTACCATGTTGGACGTGGCTCGGCGGCTCGAGCGACGGGACCGCCTACGGCGTCGCGGTCATGCCCGACGGCACCGCCTAGTGACCGGCGGCACTCGCTCGGCGAACTACCGCTTCCGGTCCCGAGAGCGCGGCATATGATGTGCCGGCGCTGGCCGGCGCACACGACTGCAGGGGGTCGACGGGTCGTTCATGACGACGCTCACCCCCGTGCAGGTCAAATACCTTTCTTGACCCGGGGTGCCGCGAGGCG
>JBKJQC010000744.1:0-4280 GCA_046593995.1 Polyangiales bacterium | reverse complement strand
CTCGCGCGGCTTGAACTCCTTGCCGGTGATCTTGTTCACCACACGGCCGCGGATCTTGCCGAGCTGCGCGTTGTATTCGGCGGCAACCTTGTTGTACTCCTCGCGCGCGCGGAGGATGCGGTTCTCGGTCCCTTCGAGCTGCACCTGCAGGTTCTTGAAGTTCTCGTTGGCCTTGAGCTCGGGGTACTTCTCGGCGGAGACGAGGAGCCGCGAAAGCGTGCCGTTGAGCTGCGACTGCGACTGGTTGAACTTCTTCATCGACTCGGGATCGCTCGGATCGACCTTGATCGCGGTCGCGTCGGCGCGCGCCTTGATCACGGCTTCGAGCGTCTCCTTCTCGAACTTCGCCGAGGCCTTCACCGTCTCGACGAGGTTCGGGATGAGGTCGTAGCGGCGCTGCAGGGTGGCTTCGACGTCCGCCCACTTCTGCCCGGCGATCTGGTCCTTCTCGACGAGCTCGTCGAAGTTGCCGCAGCCGACCAGCGTGCCCCCCGCGACGGCGAGCGTGGCGGCCGGGACGAAGAGCGCGAGGCACAGGGCCAGCACCCCGCGGAGCAGGCCGATGAAGGTCCGCGGCGCGCACGAGTGGAAGGGCGCGGACGCGAAGGTGCGTGTGTCGATCATGGTGGATTTCCTCGGGAGCAATCTACGCCGGGTGCACGACTGTCAAGGGCGACGCGCCCGCGCGGTGGGTCGTGCTAGCGTCCGCGCCGAGATGGATCAGGGGCTGCTCCGCGCGTATCTCGGGACGATCTACGACTTGCCGTCACCGAATGGGATCGTTCGATGCTCGCTCGATGGCGACGTCGCAAACGACCCGTCGGCCCTGGCGGACATCCTGACGCGCCCCTTCGCGATCCTCACCGCCTACAACCCGCGCTCGATGCTGCTCCCGCGCAAGGTGAACGACTCGCGCCACGCCGTCCTGCGCGATCTCCTCGTCCTCGGCTGCTACCGCGTCGAAGCGTGCGTCGGTTACGAGGACGACGCCGACAGCATCTGGCGCGAGCCCGCGTGGATGGTGCACGGCATGGATCGCGATGAAGCCGTCGCCTTCGGCCGCGTCTTCCGCCAGAACACCGTCGTCTACTGCCGGAACGCGCGACCGGAAATCGTGGTCTGCGATCCTACGGCCGACGACGTGGGGCGCACGTTCGTCGGACACTGGCGCATCCGCGCGTAGCGGGTTCAGCCGGGATCGCCGATCGGCACGGTCCACTTCACGCTCTTCGCGCCGTCCTTCGCGAGGCGCACCGGCAGCCTCACCAGCGAACGCAAAGGGATGCACGCGGCGGGGGTCCCGATCCCTCCGTCGCTGCACGCGATGCACTCGATCGTCACCAGGATCTCCGCCGGGACCGCGGCAGACGGGAGCGCGGAGATCGTCACCGGGATCGACATCATGGTGTCGACCTCGGGATCGTGGACCTCTTGTGCGAGCGAGGTCCGTTTCGCGACGAGGAGATCGCTGCGCCGCGAGACCTCGAGCGTCGCCTTCACGTGTGAGCGGTGGGCGAGGTGGAGCCCACCCGTCGGTACGATCACGAGCTGGATGGTGGCTTCGCCGACGCCGAGCGGCTCGGCCTCGTCGAGGACCGCGGTGAACCAGCTGGTCGCACGCGACGGGGGCGGCGGCTCGGTCGCGGTGCGTCCGCGCTTCGAGAGCGGGGAGCTCGCGCCGCGGACCTCGATCACGACGGCCTTGCCACCGTCGGTGGAGATCTCGACGAGACGACCGTGCCCGGTGTCGGCGACGACGAAGACGTGACGTCGCGCATCCCACGCGACGCCGCCCGGCTCGCGCAGGATGTGACCATCTGCGCCCTGGAAGAAGCTGTCGGTGTGCCCCGTCGCGGGATCGACGCGCCGGATCTTGTGGTTGTAGGTGTCGGCGACGTAGGGGGCGCGATCCGGGCCGAGCGTGACGCCGAGGCAGTGCTGGAGGCGCGCCATCTCCGCCGGTCCGTCGATGTCGCCGAAGTCGAAGAGGCCTACGCCCACGACGGTGCGCACCGTTCGACGTGCGAGGTCGAGGACGCGGACCGCGGACGTCTCGCTGTCGGCGATCCAGAGGTCGTTGCCAGAGAGCGCGAGACCGCTCGGCTGCGAGAACGTCGCCTCCTCGAACGGGCCGTCGACCATCGATTCTGCGCCGGTGCCGGCGACGCGCGCGATGGTCCCCTTCGCGAGGTCGAGGACGCCGATCTGATGCGAGCCCGCGAGAGCGACGTAGAGCTTGTCGCCGTCGTCCGAGCCGGCGCGGCGTCCGGGAGCGAACGCGAGATCCCACGGCGAACGGAGGCGCGTCTTCCGCGCCTCGGACGGTCCGCCGATGGGATCGACGCCGAGCGTGCCGGTGCCGGCGATCGTCTCGATCGTCTGCGCGTGGAGATCCGCGCGCAGGATGGTGTGGCTCCGCGCGTCTGCGACGAACAAGACCTTGCCGTCGTGATCGAAGCGGACGCCCTGCGGATCGTCGAGCTCCGCCGCCGCGAACGCGCCGTCGCGGCGCCCCTGCGCGCCGGTACCGATGGTGTCGAGCACCTCGCCGTCGGGGGAGAGGATGAGGACGCGGTGATGCCCCGAGTCGCTGACGGCGATGCGACCGTCCGGCGCGACGTCGACCTTGCCGGGGAAGGAGAGGACCGTCTGTGGGCGCGCGGGGAGTCGCTCGATGTCGAAGCGTTTGTCGGCAAGGACCCCGCGCGATCGGGCGCGATCGATCTCCTCGCGGACGAACTGCTCGATGACGGCGGGATCCGGCTCTCCGGGCCCGACCGCGGCGATCGTGCCGTCGGGCCGGACGACGACCAACGTCGGCCACGAGCGAATCGCGAACGAGTGCCAGATCTGCATGTCGCGATCGACGACGACCGGGTGACGGATGCCGTAGCGCTCGATCGCGTCGGCGATCCGCTCCGGATCGCGCTCCCCCTCGAACTTCGCGGAGTGCACGCCGATGACGACGACCGGATCGTGGCGATGGCGCTCCTCGAGAGCGTCGAGGACCGGCACGACGTGCATGCAGTTGATGCAGCAGTACGTCCAGAAATCGAGGATCACGAGGTGACCGCGGAGCTCGCGCAGCGAGATCGGCCGCGGCGTGTTCAGCCAGACGAAATCCTGCGGAAGCTCGGGAGCTCGCATTTCGCTCAACCGAGTTTCGCGAGGCGTTCCGCGAGCTGCGGGAGCGCGAGGAGCTCCTGGACGACGCCCGCACGCACGGCCGCACCCGGCATCCCGTAGACGACGGCGGTCTCCTGCGACTCCGCGATGATGATGCCGCCGGCCTCGCGGATCGCCTTTGCGCCCTCCGTGCCGTCGTCGCCCATCCCGGTCAGGATCACGCCGATCGTGCGCGGGCCCGCGGCCGCAGCCGCGCTCTTGAAGAGGCGATCGGCGCTCGGGACGTAGCGATCCGTCGGCGCGGCGGAGCCGACGCGGAGCTTGAGGTCGCCCCCCTGGTTGAAGACCTCCATGCACTGACGGCCGGGGCAGACGAACCCGGTCGACGCGTGGAGGACGTCGCCGTCCTGCGCTTCGGTGACCCGGATGGTCCCGCGACGACCGAGCCGCTCGGCGAACGTGCGCGTGAACTTGTCGGGCATGTGCTGCGCGATCGCGAACGCGGCCACGCTGTTCTGCGGCAGACGCCCGACGACCTCGAGGAGCGCGGACGGACCGCCCGTCGAGCATGCGATCGCCACGAGCCACTTCGGCGCCTGCGTGTGCACCGCAGGCGTCGACGCCGCGGGGGGCGCCTTGAGCGAGCCGGTAGCTTGCGGCGAAAGCGCCGAGAAGCCTCCGCTCTGATCGGCGCCGGCGAACGGATTGATCGGGAGCGGCGTCGGGCGGCGACCGACCGGGCGCACGATGCCTTCGATCACCGCCGGCCGGAGGCTCCGCACGAGGAGCACCTTGTCCATGATCTGCTGGCGCACCTCGGTGCTGTCCGGGCTGATCTGGCGATCGGGCTTGGCGACGAAGTCGAGCGCGCCTAGCTCGAGCGCCTTGAAGACGTTCTCCTTCTGCGAGTAGCTCGACACGACGATGACGGGCGTAGGCTGCTTCGTCATCAAGATGCGAAGGAAGGTGAACCCATCCATGCGCGGCATCTCGAGATCGAGCGTGATCACGTCCGGCTTGAGCTGCGTGACGAGGCGCAGGGCCTCTTCGCCGTCACTCGCGCGCGCCACCACCTCGACGTCGGGGTGCGAGGCGAAGATCTCCGCGATGTTGCGCCGGTTGTAGGCGCTGTCGTCGACGACCATGAGGCGGAG
>JBKJQC010000693.1:0-5172 GCA_046593995.1 Polyangiales bacterium | reverse complement strand
GTGAGGTGCGCATGCTCGATGACGATGCGCTTGCCACCATCCCTCGGCGCCGCGGGCGCGCCGGTCATGAAGGTCGTCGCGCACTCGAAGATGAAGGAACGGAAGGGCGTGCTCGCGATCGCGAAGGCGTCCTCTTGGTGCGCGGGGCGGAAGATCCCCGCGGTGAACAGCACTTGCTCCCCCTGCCACAGGTGCGGTGCGATCTCGGCACGCAGGCGATCGTCGATCTCGGCCATCGGTTCCCTCTGGGAGCAGGCTTCGCCGTGGCGCGCCTCGACCCCCCGGGGAACCTACCTCCGACGGTCTCGTCCGGGTGGGCTCACGGTACGAGTTTTCGACCTTTCAGATCCTGAAATGTGAGCCGCACCCTAGCTCCCGCGCAGGGCACGAGGAATCGTCTCGCCTCGCGGAACTGCCGCCCTGATCGGCGGTCAGTGCGTCGATGCGCCGATGGCTGCCGCTCACCGTCGCATTGATCGGGTGTTCGCAGGGACGCGAGGGGCATGCGCGGCGGGACCACGAAAGCGCACGAGGGCAGCGAGCCAACCTCGTCGACGTGGGCGTCGGCGCGGAACTGCTCGTGCGGTGCCCGCTTCGCGGCTTCGTCTTCGATGGTCTGATGCGCGGCTTCGTCGTGGACACCTGCGGCGAGACCTTGCTCACCACGGACGGAGGAGCCAGCTTCTCGCCCGTCGTGGCCGACCAGGTACCGCGGTCGATGCTCGAGTTGTATCGGCGCGCCGTCGTCTCTCCCGATGAGGACGCGATCATTCGCGGGACGTTCTACGGAATTCGTGCCGATTCCCTCATCGTCACCGGCACGGACGCGCGCTTCGCCTCATTCGTCAGCCCGAGCACGTCCGCACGGCCGTTGCGACGCACGGGTGGAGGCCCTTGGGAGTCCATTCGCGACACCTGGAGCATCGCTCCGCGGTCACTCTGCACGTACGGACCGCTGTGCGGGCTTCGCGGCCTGCGAGCCGGACGGACGGAGCACGCCATCGTGCTCTCGGTCGATGACGGGGCCACGTGGCATGTGATTGCGCGTTCGACAGGAGGCGTGATCCGGTCTGCACGGGTCGTCGACCATGCGTTCCTCGTCCTCGTCGGCGAGGAAGTGATGCGCATCATCGGCGGCGAGCTAATCACCAGCGCTCAGCCCGAGTTGGACCGCTATGACTTCTTCAACACGGCTTCGCGGCCGCCTAGCCCGACGTCCTGCCTGCGTCGCGCGGCGCATGGTGTCGTCTGGGTGAGCGCTCACGTGCAGGGTTGCTTCGGCGGCCCGCGGCACGAGGCGCGCCTCCGTTGGACGCCGGTCTCGTCGAATCTCGACATCGCCGCAGGCACGCGTGTGCTTCCCGACGATCGACGTCTCGAGGCGCTCGAGGCGCTCGACGAGGTCCTGTCGCGTAGGGAGGGTGCAGGCTATGCGTCGACCTCGTCGACCTACGCGTCGCTCGAGTGGGAATGCGATGGCGTCCGGCAGAAAGCATCCTTCGCATCTAGCGGGAGCGCCGACAAAGACGAAGAGCCCACGCGACGTGCGCTCGCGCTGTTCCAATGGGCCGAACGACTCCAAGCTCGATGACGCGGCTCACGTGGGTGGGCCGCCACGCCTCCCGCAAGGCAAGACTCGAACGGCGTCTTCGAAACGGTTCGCTCCCTCCAGCTTGGTGATCCGGCTCTCGTGCTCCGCGAGCGTGCGGCGATCGATACGCTGATCACGCAAGAGATCGCGCACCTCACCGACGGCGTCGGCGACACCGACCAGCGCGGTCGCGAGCCGCACGGCATTCTCGGTCTGGCGACGCTCGAGCCTCTCGATGCGCTCGTGAGTGACGTCGAGGCGCTCGTTCATCGCGTCGATCCCGTCGCGAAGGTGGACGACGAACCGCGGCGTGAGAACGTCCGACGGCCTGCTCCGCGGCTTCGAAGCCATGCCGATACGATACCACGCACGGCACCATCGCTCGCGCGACGGGAACTCGAGATCAGAGCGGCCCGGCGCGCGTCCAGCCATCGCGGAGGAGCCACGAGCCCGCCGGTGTGACGAGGGCTCGCTCGACCGCCGAAGAGTACGGGTCGTTGTCGATGCCGACGCCTTCGTCGCGCTTCCACCGGCGGAGGTGCACATCGCGGTTGCCGACCACGTAGCGGAGCGCGTTCAACGCCTCGTTGGGCGTCTTCAGGACGTGCTCGTGATAGCGGTCGGAGAAGCGCGCGCCGCGTGTGCCCATCACGCGATTGAGACCGCGCGCGATGCGGACGAGGAGCGCCCTCATGCCGCGCGTCATCCGCGTCCGATCCTCCGCCTCGACGAGCAAGTGCAGGTGGTTGTGCTGCACAGAGAATTGCACGATGCGGAACGCGGGACGCTCGCGTACCGCGGCGAGGGCGCGACGGATCGGCTCGAAGCAGCGCTGGCTGCGGAGGTTCCAGGTCTCGCGCGTGACGCGCAGCGTGATGTGGTGCGGGCGGTGCCGCGAGACCGGTGGACGCAAGGTGTGCGGCATGCGCTCGCTCGTGCGCGACCCTTTCGGCCGACCGGCGCCGACGCGCCGTCCGCCCCAGGTCGAGGGGAAGCGCAGCTCCTGCTGTTTTATCGTCATTTATGAATACTAGCGCTGTTTAGCGACGGTGCAAGGCAACGACTGCAGAGCCGCGAGGTAGGTGTAGTCGTCGGCAAGGCGCTACGGGCGCCGCGGGGCATGGCGACGGGCGGGGCCCCGCCGTTCGCCCGCGCCCCATCGTTGGACTGGTGCACAACGGGCAACGACGACGCCCGGGGCACTGAAGCACAAGGTCCTGGTTGCCGAACGCGAACGCGAACGCGGACGCGGACGCGGACGCGCAGCGCACGCGCACGCAGACGCGAACTGAAACGCGAGCGGAGCGTGATGACGCCCGCGTCACCGCTCTTCGCTGTGCGTTCGACACGCGCGCTCCGTGACGTGAGAACGAAACGTGAAGCGCCCCTGCCCTTCCGAGCAGAGGCGCCACGCGGAGGCAGCCAAATCTCAGAACTGCGCGGCTTCGGTCGAGTCCTCGAGCGCCGTCGTCGAGGACCGACCCGACGCGATCACCTGCGCGACCTCGTCGAAGTAGCCGGTGCCGACCTCGCGCTGGTGACGGGTGGCCGTGTAGCCGTCCTTCTCCGCGGCGAACTCGGCGGTCTGCAGCTCGCTGTACGCGGCCATGCCGCCGTCCTTGTACTTCCGCGCGAGCTCGAACATCCCGAAGTTGAGGGAGTGGAAGCCTGCGAGGGTGACGAACTGGAACTTGTAGCCCATCGCGCCGAGCTCACGCTGGAACTTGGCGATGGTCGCGTCGTCGAGGTTCTTCTTCCAGTTGAACGACGGCGAGCAGTTGTACGCGAGCATCTTGCCGGGGAACTGCTCGTGCATCCCCTCCGCGAACCGCTTCGCCTCCTTCAGATCCGGCGTCGAGGTCTCGCACCACACGAGATCGGCGTACGGCGCATAGGCGAGGCCGCGCGCGATGGCGCTCTCGACGCCGGCCCTGAGCTTGTAGAAACCCTCGGCGGTACGCTCGCCCTTGATGATGAACGGGCGATCGCGCTCGTCGACGTCACTCGTGAGGAGCTTCGCGCTGTCCGCGTCGGTGCGCGCGATGACGAGGGTCGGCACGTCACACACGTCGGCCGCAAGGCGCGCTGCGACCAGCGTGCGGATGAACGCGGCCGTCGGGACGAGCACCTTCCCGCCCATGTGACCGCACTTCTTCTCGCTCGCGAGCTGGTCCTCGAAGTGAACGCCGGCGGCGCCCGCCGCGATCATGCCCTTCATGAGCTCGAACGCGTTGAGCGGGCCGCCGAAGCCGGCCTCGGCGTCGGCGATCATCGGCACGAACCAGGTGTCGACCGACTTGCGCCCTTCCGAGTGCTCGATCTGATCGGCGCGCTGGAGCGACGCGTTGAGGCGGCGGACGTGGTTCGGCACGCTGTCGGCGGGATAGAGGCTCTGGTCGGGGTACATCTGACCGGCGTTGTTCGCGTCGGCCGCGACCTGCCAGCCACTCACGTAGATCGCCTTCAGACCCGCGCGGACCATCTGCACGGCCTGACCCCCGGAGATCGCGCCGAGCGCGTGGATGAACGGCTCCTCGTGGAGCAGCTCCCAGAGGCGCGTCGCGCCCTGACGGGCGAGCGTGTACTCGATCTTCAGAGAGCCACGGAGCTTCTCGACGTCGGACTGCGAGTACGGACGCTTGATACCAGCAAAGCGCTGCGCGTGGAGGTCGCCCGCCGTGTGCTTGCCGTTTCCGTTCGCGTGCCCATTTCCGTTGCCGTTCGTGTGACCGTTACCGTTCGCGTGCCCGTTGGTTCCGTTGGCGCTCATGGGACAGATCCTTTCTGGGGCGGTGCCGCATGCGCGGCCCACCAAATCGTCGCAATCGAGAAGATTGAACACGGAGGCACGGAGGCACGGAGGACCGAGATGTCTGCCGATCGCGGCTTGATCGCAGTCTTCGCTGTCGTCGCGCCAACGCCTCGCGGACGAGCGCGTTCAGCAGGAAGAAAAACCTCCGTGCCTCCGTGCCTCCGTGTTCAATCGTGATTCGGGTTTCGTGTCGCGTGATCTACGAAGCGGAGTCGAGGAGGTCGTAAGCAGGGAGCGTGAGGAACTCCTCGAACTGGTCGGCCGAAGCCAACTGCTCGAAGAGACTCCGCGCTTCGCCGAAGCGACCGCGAGAGAAGCGTTCTTCACCGATGGCGGCGCGGAGGGCGCTCATCTCCTCGTCGACGATCGCTTTGAAACGAGGTCGGTCGATGGGGCCGGTGCTGCCGTCTTTCCAGGTGATCGGTGCTTCGAACTTCAGCCACTGCCAGAGCTGCGCGCGCGAGATCTCGGCGGTCGCGGCGTCTTCCATCAAGTTGTAGAGCGGCACGCAGCCTTCGCCGCGGAGCCACGCCTCGCAGTACTGGACCGCAACGCGGATGTTGTGACGGAGCCCGTCCTCGGTGCGTGCGCCGCTCGGCACCGCGAGCAGATCCTCGCGCGTGACCTTCACGTCCTCGCGCAGGTTCGAGAGCTGGTTCGGTCCCAACATGTGTGCGTCGAAGATCTCCTTCGCGATCGGCACGAGACCGGGGTGCGCGACCCACGTGCCGTCGTGGCCGTTCTTCACCTCGCGCTCCTTGTCGGCGCG
>JBKJQC010000352.1:0-2579 GCA_046593995.1 Polyangiales bacterium | reverse complement strand
TCGGAGATCGTCTCGCCGCGGGGCATGGTGCGGCGGACGACGCCGCGGAGTGTGCGGCCGTCCCACGGAGTGACCTTGTGACGGTGCTCGACGCGCGAGGCATCGACGACGAACGTGGCGTCGGGGTCGAAGACCACCAGATCCGCGTCGGCGCCCTTCGCGATGACGCCCTTGCGCCCCTCGAGGCCGGCGAGCGCCGCGGTCCGGCGCGACGTCCAGCGGGCGACGTCCGTGAGCTCGAAGCCACGCTGCGAGGCCTCCGTCCACACGGCCGAGAGTCCGAACTGGAGGCCCGCGATGCCACCCCACGCTGCCATGAAGTCCCCCTGCTCCATCTTCTTCAGGGCGGGGGTGCACGGCGAGTGGTCGCTCACGACCTGCGCGATGGTCCCGTCGCGCAGCGCGGCCCACAACGCCTCGCGGTTCTCGCGCTCGCGGATCGGTGGGCAGCACTTGAACGGCGTGCGGCCGTCCTCGATGTCCTCCGAGGCGAACGTCAGGTAGTGCGGGCAGGTCTCGGCCGTGATCGGCAACCCCTCGCGACGCGCGTCCGACAGGAGCGGCACCGCGTTCGACGACGAGAGGTGGACGACGTGCGTGCGGGTGCCGTGCTCGCCGCACAGCCGGATCATCCTCGCGATCGCGATGTCCTCGGCGGCGCGCGGTCGGGAGGCGAGGAAGGTCGCGTAGCGCCGCGGATCGGCGTTCGCGAGCGCACGCTCGGCTGCGTCGATCGGCCCTGGATCCTCCGCATGGACGAGGAGCACCGCGCCGTGCTTCGTCAGGATCGGCATCGCGCGGCGCAGGTCGTCCTCGACCACGTTCGGGAAGTCGTCGACGCCGGAGTGGACGAGGAAGCATTTGAACCCGGGCACCCCGAGCTCGAGCATCCCCTCGAGCTCGCGCTCGTTCCCCGGGACGACGCCCCCCCAGAACGCGACGTCGACGTGGCAGTGGCCGCGCATCGCGTCTTCCTTGATGAGCACCGACGCGCGCGTGGTGGTCACGGGGATGCAGTTGAGCGGCATGTCCACGACCGTCGTGATCCCGCCGCTCGCGGCCGCGCGGGTCGCCGTCTCGAAGCCCTCCCATTCGGTGCGACCGGGCTCGTTCACGTGGACGTGCGCGTCGACCACGCCGGGCATGAGGACGGATCGATCGTCGACGTCGAGGACCTCGGCGCCCGGAGGGACCTGGTCGTACGCGGTCACGTCGACGATCCTCCCCCCGCGCACGTGCACGGCGGCGGGTCCGAAGGTGTCAGCGATCAGCGCGCGTCTCGCGCGGACGACGAGCTCGTTCATGCGCCCCGAGCGTAGCGCGCCGGAGACCGCGGCCGCGAGACGTCAGGTCGGCATGGAGGGACGACGATGCTCGTTGATCGCGCGGTCGCACGCGGCGACGAGCACCTCGATGTCGAACGGCTTCTTCACGAGCTCGAGCCGGTAGCGCGCGGCCACGACGTTCGCGAGAGGGAACGCAGAGCACACGACCACGCACGGCGCATCCGGCTTGCTCGCGAGCTCCGCGAGGAGATCCGCGCCGAAATCGCGATCGAGCGAGAGGTCGAGGATCATGAGCGCCGGGGGGCTCGCCTCGAGGCTCGCGCGCGCGCTCTGCAGATCCGTCGCACCGAACGGGCCGAAGCCCGCGTCGCTCAGCGCGCCGATGATGACGTCACGGATCGTCTCGTCGTCCTCGACGACCAAGACCGACTTCGGATTGCGGGAAGAGCTCGAACGCATGGCGGCCAGACGAGCGGTGTTCCTACTCGATCTCGCGGCGGGATGCGCACCTGTCTCGTCGCTCGCGGCGAGGCCGTCGTTGCTGATTGCAGCAGAGTCGAGGTGGAGCGCGGCTGCAGCGAGAATGCCGGACGTGAGCAGGACACGACGATCCCCGTGGTCGCGCATCGGACCCGAAGCGCTCACGCCCTGCACGCCCCCCTCGGACGCATTTTCGCGCGAAATTCCGATGCCCCTCCCGAAGCTGCTGCTGGTCGACGATCACCCGCCGAACCTCCTCGCTCTCGAGGCGGTCCTCGAAGGGATTGGAGCGGACTTCGTCCGTGCCACCTCGGGTGAAGAGGCGCTGCGCAAGCTCCTGGTGGACGAGTTCGCGCTCATCCTCCTCGACGTGCAGATGCCGGGGCTCGACGGCTTCCAGGTCGCCCAGTCCATTCGTGGGCGCGAGGCGAACCGCACGACGCCGATCATCTTCCTCACCGCGATCCACCGCGACCCGTCGCAGTCGCTCCGCGGCTACGACCTCGGCGCGGTCGACTACCTCTTGAAGCCGTTCGACGCGCACGTGCTGCGCGCGAAGGTCGCGGTCTTCCTGGACCTGTTCCGCGCGAAGCAGCGCATCCGCGAGCAGGAGGCCGAGCTCCGGCTGAAGGAGCGCGAGCTCTGGCGTCGTCAGGGGCAGCGTCGATACCGTGATCTCTCGGACGCGATGGCGATCGGGGTGTGGGCGGCCGACAAGGCCGGCGTGATCTCGCTCGTGAACCGCGCGCTCTCCGAGTACGCGGGCCGCATCCCCGTCGGTGTGCCGCACGCGGTGCTCCTCGACCTCGTGCA
>JBKJQC010000313.1:0-17942 GCA_046593995.1 Polyangiales bacterium | reverse complement strand
CGCGAAGCCCGTGGGCGGCAAGGCGCGCATCACCTATCCGTGGGAGTTCACCGCGGAGTAGCGTGGTACGCGCGTTGCTGTACGGGATGCGATGAAGCGCGCCCTTGCTTGGTTCCTCCCCGTCGCAGTCGTCGCCTCGGTCTTCGTCGCGAGCACCGCGCGCGCAGAGACCGCCCCGGCAGACGCGGGTTGCTCGGGCGCCGAGCCGTTGTCCGGGTCGACGCTGCCGGCCAACGCTCCCGGGATCCCTTTCCGCGGGAGGACCGCGGCGGACGTGTCACTCATGGCCGACGATGGCACAGTCGTCTCGACCAAGCTGGTCGGCGCTCCGGTTCCGAACTCGAGCGTCCTCCAGATCCTCGACCTGCTGAAGCCGGGGACGGGCTACACGCTCGGGTGGGACGACGACTGCGGATGGCGTAAGAC
This sequence comes from Polyangiales bacterium, assembly GCA_046593995.1. Lineage (GTDB taxonomy): Bacteria > Myxococcota_A > Polyangia > Polyangiales > JADJMO01 > JALHOE01. Next base: position 17,516 of record JBKJQC010000313.1, on the reverse strand, counting down.
GCGTCGCTACGTCGCGATCGCAACCGGCGCGCTGCCGACGAGCGTCGGCTCCATGCGCGTGAGCGAGCTCATCGCCCCATCGACGAACGATCCCTGCGATGCATACGGTGAACCGATCGCGCGCGCGATGCGTCTCGTCTATCTCGACGAGTCGCCCGAGCTGCAGCCGTTCCTCGCGCTCAGCGCCGTCGAGGTGTCGATCGACGGCCAGCGCTCCCCCACGACGTGGGGCGCGTACCACGAAAACAGCTCCAACGCGGGCACCGCGTCGATGAGCTGCCCCGCGGCGCCGCGGCTGCACCGCATCACCGTGCGCGTGCACATCGCGGGCGGCCCGACGCTCGAGAGCGATCCCGTCGACACGGAGCTGCGATGCCTCGCGCAGGCCGACTGCCGCGAAGCACCGTCCTACGACGCCGGTGGAGATCCGTACGATCCGGGCTACGGCGAGGACTCCGGCTACGCGACCGACGGCGGATGGGCCGAGGATGCTGCGCCGAATGACCTCGTCGAGGAGGGGGGGCCGCCGAAGACGATCAAGGCGACGTGCACCGCGGCGCGCGGATCGACCGGATCCGACGCGTTTGCGACGATCGCGTTCGCGGCGGTCGTCGTGGCGAGCGCGCGTCGCCGCCGCTGATCACTCATTCTGCCGCGGCCCGCTGGGCGAACCGGTCGAGCGCGCGCTCGATGCGCACGAACACCTCGTCGAGCGTCTCGTCGTCGGGGAGGAACGTGAGCCGGAGGTGGTTCGTGTACGGGACGTTGAAGCTCGATCCCGGGACCGCGAGCACGTGCTCCTTCTCGAGCAGCTCCATCGCGAACGTCGCGTCGTCGAAGTCCGGGATCTTCGCGAGGTCGATCCCGGGGAAGGCGTAGAGCGCGCCCTGTGGCGCCACGACCTTCATGTACTTCGAGCGCTCGATGCCGCGGATCAGCGCGCGGCGCTGGCGACCGAGCCGCCCTTGATCGCTCGTGAGGTCGTAGATGCTCTGGTGGCCGCCGAGCGCCGTCTGCACCGCCCACTGCCCGGGGACGTTCGAGCAGAGACGGAGCGACGCGAGGAGCTCGAGCGCCTCGAGGTAGTCGCGCGCCGGTTCCTTCTTGCCGCTGAAATAGACCCATCCCGTGCGGATGCCGCAGGCGCGATAGACCTTGGAGAGGCCGCCGAACGTGGCGCACAGCGTCTTCTCGCACATCGTCGCGACGGGCACGTGCTGCGCGCCGTCGTAGAGGATGCGGTCGTAGATCTCGTCCGAGAACAGCACCAGCTGGTGCCGCTCGGCGATGCGCACGAGCTTCTCGAGGATCTCGCGCGGATAGACGGCGCCGGTCGGATTGTTCGGGTTGATGATCACGAGCGCGCGCGTCCGCGGCGTGATCATGCGCTCGACCTCTTCGGGGTCGGGGAGGAAGCCGTTCTCGGGCCGACACGGATAGTGCACAGGCGTTGCACTCGTGATCGCGACGGCCGCGGTCCAGAGCGGGTAGTCGGGCGCGGGGACGAGCACTTCGTCCTCGCGTTCGAGGAGCGCCTCCATGCACATCAGGATCAGCTCGGAGACGCCGTTCCCCATGTACACGTCCTCGGCGGTGACGCCGCGGACGCCGCGCGCCTGCGTCTCCATCACCACCGCTTCACGCGCGGGGAAGATCCCCTTCTGGTGGCAGTACCCCTCGGCCTGCGCGAGGTTCTCGATCATCGCGAGGCGCATCGTCTCGGGCGTGCGGAAGCCGAACTGCGCGGGGTTGCCGATGTTCAGCTTGATGATCTCGTACCCCTGGCGCTCGAGCTCGTGCGCTCGACGGGCGAGCGGTCCACGGATCTCGTAGCGGACGCCGGCGAGGTGTCGCGCGCGCCGTACGAGAGTCTCCGAGGTGCGGCCCGTCTCGGAGATGCGGGGATCCTGGGGGGAGCGGCCGGTCATCGCGGCCGGCACCGTAGTACGACTCGGCTCAGCGCGCAGCTTTCAGGACGCGCGTCACGTTCGCGGACGTCGCGACGGCGTGCGCGGCGACCGCGAGCCCCGTCGTCCCAGCGACCGCCAGTGCGACCGCGAGCGCGAGCCGACGTGCGCGATCTCGGCGGGCCACGCGCGAGATCGGACGCACGCCGGAGCCGTTCTTGGCGAGCGCGGGGTACCCAGCGACTGCGCCGCTCGCCGTTCGTGCGCGTCGCGCGCGCTCCCCCTCCACCGCGACGCGGAACGACGCGACCATCGCGCGCGCATCGGGGAAGCGCTTGGCCGGCTCCTTCTGGAATGCGCGGGCGAACCACGCGTCGATCGACGAGGGCAACACCGGCACCCGCGCCGAGGCTCGCTCCGGCTCGGTGGTCGTGATGCGACGGGCGATGTGCGCGACGAGACCGGCACCGAACGGCGGCGCTCCGACCAGCGCGTGATAGACGGTCGCCGCGAGGGACCACAGATCGCTGCGACGATCGACCGTCTCGCCGAGGATCTGTTCGGGGGACATGTACGCCGGCGTCCCGACCACCACGCCGGCGCGCAATGAGTGCTCGTCGAGGGCCTGCGCGAGCCCGAAGTCCATGAGCTTCGCCGTCTCGGTACGGAAGCCGTCGAGCGACGCCGACGCCCCGATGTGCTCGGCGAGGAAGACGTTCGCCGGCTTCACGTCTCGATGCACGACGCCCTCCTGGTGAGCCGCGTGGAGCGCTGCACCGAGCCGCTCGACGATCGCGAAAGTCTCGTCGAGATCGAGGCGTCCGCTGTGCGCGATCCGCTCTTGCAGATCCTCGCCCCGGAGGAGCTCCATCACGAGGAACGGGCGGCTCTGCTCGACGCCGTAGTCGATCACGCGCGTGACGTGCGGCGAGAGCTCTGAGACGCGGGCCGCGATGCGCGCCTCGCGGGCGAAGCGTGCGAGCGCGTCGTCGTCGACCGCGCGGGCATGCAGGACCTTCACGGCGACCGCGTGGCCGAGCGCGAGGTGCGTCGCGCGGAACACCACGCCCATCGCGCCGTTGCCGAGGACCTCCTCGAGCGTCCAACGGCGGGCAAGCGTGTCCCCGACCGCGAACCCGCAAGCGGGCACCGCGCGGTGAGCAGAACGGACGTTGCGCAGCGCAGGGTTCATCGTCGTGTGGGGCGAGGCGATTCGATACCGTACGAGGGTCCCGGATCGCGCCCGGCGAGCACGAGGAAAGCTACGCCCGTTCGATCAGGGACAACTCGCACCGCTCGGGCACGGACGACGCGCCCGCGGTTTCGCTCAGGGCGACGTACACGCAGTCTTCGGATCGGCCACGTCGCGGACGAGCGCGTGGAAGATCATGCACGCGCTCCACTCCATGGTCTTCGTCATCTTCGCGTCCGTGCCTCCCTTCATCGAGAGCACGACCGCATAGGCCCCACGCGCCGTCGGGACGAGCCCGATGTCGTTGTAGTGCGCAGGGTAGCCCGCGCTGCAACAGCCGGTCGGGAGCCATCCGGCCTTGTGGTGCACGAGCGCGCGCGTCGCGGCCGGTAGTTGCGTCGAGCCCCACGCGCCGTACCCCGTGCGCGGCGAACGCTTCGCCCAGCCGAGGAGCGCGTCCCCCTTCTCGACTCCGATCGAGGTGCGCTTCCAGGAGTGCTCGAGGAAGGTGAGCGCGCCGTTCGGCGTGAAGAAGTTGTCGCCTCCCGCGAGATCCGAGCAGTTCGTCGCGCGACGGGTCTTGCCGAACGACCAACCGCAGAGGGAGAGCTGGGTGATGGGGATGCCGAGCGTCTGGGTCGTGAAGTCGTTGACCGCGTTCGGCCCGCCGGCGAGATCGATCAGGTCGCCCGCCGTGTAGTTGTCGCTCTGCTCGAACGTCGGGATCGCCTTCGGCTGCACGGTCGCGACGCTGTTCTTCGCGAGGGCCGCCATCGCCCAGAACCACTTCGCGCTCGAGGCCGACGTGCGGACGACGTCGCCGCGACGGGACCAGCGCTTCCCGGTCGGGAGCCAGCTCACCGCGATGCCGAGGTCGGTGCCGGGGGACGAGGTGGCCGCGGTCGTGCCGATCGTCTCGAGCACCGGAACGAGGTCGGGCGGAGCCTCGCATGCGTCGTAGCCGTCGAAGCCGCCGCGGCCGTCGGGACCGATGCACCCCTTCTCGAAGAGCTGCACCTGCCCGCCCGGTCCGGCGCGCTCGTCCTCTTTCGGGTGTCCGAAGCCGTCGGCCCCGCCGAGGGCGAGCCACGTCTCGCGGATCTTGCCGCGCACGAGGTGCGCGTCCTTCGCCCACGCCTCGGCGGAATCGGCTTCCGACAGGACTGCAGGGCCCAGCGCGCCGCCGTCGAAGTCCTGCACGCGCCCGGCACCCCAAGCATGCACGAACTGCGTCCCGCCGTTGTCTTTCGGCGTCCCGAGCTGCGTCGCGCCGCCATGGCGCTCGTAGGCCGCTTGGATCTTCGGGTAGTGCGTCTTGTTCTCGTCGCACGCGACCACGCCGCACTTCGGCGGCGCTGTGACGTAGGCGTCGGTGGTGACCGTGTCGGGCGGAGCGTCCGCGCCCCCTCCCTCCGGATCGAGGGCGGCGTCGTCCACGCTCACGTCGGCGGACGCATCGTCGTCCGGCGTCTCTGCCTCGGCGCCGTCACCGAGGCTCCCCGAACAGCCCACGACGACCACGGCGAAGCCCAGGCACAGAGTCGAGCGGAGCGAGAACATGCGCACGTTCACCGAAGCGTACGCGGATTCGTGGACGACGCGAACCACGCTACAATCGCTGCCGTGAAGTACTGCCCCCGCTGTGCGACCCCGCTCAGGTCACGCGAGAGCGAGGGCCGCTCCCGGCTCGGGTGCCCGAGCGACGGATGCGGCTTCGTCTTCTGGGACAACCCCGTCCCCGTGGTCGCTGCGATCGTCGAGCACGAGGACGAGACGGGAACGCGCGTGATCCTCGTTCGAAATCATGGTTGGCCCGAGAAGTTCTTCGGCCTGGTCACGGGCTTCCCCGAGCGCGACGAGACACCGGAGCAGGGCGTGTTGCGCGAGGTGCACGAGGAGCTCGGCCTCGTGGGTGTGGTGGTGCGCCTCGTCGGTGTCTACCCGTTCGAGCAACGGAACGAGCTCATCGTCGCGTACCACGTCCGTACGACCGGCACCGTCACCCTCGGCGAAGAGATCGCGGCCTACAAAGCGCTGACTCCGGACAAGGTGCGGCCGTGGCCGTTCGGAACCGGCCTGGCCGTGTCCGACTGGCTCGCAGCGCGCCGCTGAGCCACCTGACCATTTTTCCTTTGTCGAACCGAATGCGCGAGCCCTCGCGGTCGCGTAGCATTGGCGCCGCGCCGAGCGTGGGCTCGGGGGAGGTCGTTTCCGATGGCTCAGACGAGGTGGATTCTGGCGGGGCTCGCGACGTTCGCGTTGTCCTCTGTTGCTCCGGGCTGCGGCTTCCTGCCGAAGAAGCTCAGTGACTCCGACTGCGACGAGTTCGCAGCGCACATCATGGAGGTCGCGCACAAGGAGCTGAAGGACGCAGCCGACGACTGCCCCGACAACATCAAGAACACCCTCGTCAAGACCTTGGAAAAGGCCGAAGACGACCAGGTCGCAGAGGTCGCGAAGGTCTGCAAGAAGAACGCGAAGAACGGCGGTCGCGTCATCTCGAAGGACTACGACTGCTTCATGAAGGGCAAGTCCTTCGAGGCGTGGCGTAGCTGCAAGTTCACCGGCGGCGACTTCAAGGACGCCGACGAGAAGTTCGAGGCGGCGACCGACAAGGTGAAGGCCATGTGCAAGAAGGCCGGCGGCGGCGCGAAGAACGCGTCGGATGACGACGACGCTCCGAAGAAGAAGAAGAAGAAGGCGTCGGACGACGACTGAGATACGTCGGCGTGTGACGCGGCTCGCAGCCGGGGAAGAAAAACCCCGGCTGCAGTCTTTTTTGTGAGGATGCGCGCGCGATGGGTCCGCCCGGCGTTCTACACGGCGGTCATTGCGTGCGCGGCGTGGGGCGTGCTCGTCGAGCCCTACCGCCTCGAGGTCACGCGGCACGTCGTCCACGCGCGCGTCGACGGAACGCTGCGAATCGCGCACCTGAGCGATCTCCACACCGGCGGCTTCGGCATTCGCGAGAAGCGACTCCTCGAAGCGCTCGCCGTGGAGCAACCGGACGTGATCTTGATCAGCGGTGACACCGTCGACGGTGGCGACCTCGAGCTCGCGCGACCGCTCCTGTCGGCGATGCGCGCGCCGCTCGGTGTCTTCGCCGTCTCCGGCAACTGGGAGCACTGGCGGCCCGTGCACGACGCCGCCGCATTCCATCGGTCCGTCGGCGCGCGCCTCTTGATCAACGAAGCGGTGCGCCTCCGCGACGACGTCGTGCTCGTAGGCCTCGACGACGACACGGCCGGCGCGCCCGACGCAGCGGGCACCCTCGCCCGCGCGGCGAACCTCGGGGCGTCGCGGCACGCCACGATCGCTCTCTTCCACTCCCCCGTCGCCTTCGACGACGTGAAGGGGCACGTGCGGCTCGCGCTCGCCGGCCACACGCATGGAGGACAGGTGCGCCTCCCCTGGTTCGGCGCGCTCTGGTTGCCCCCGGGCTCCAGTCGGTTCGACAGCGGCTGGTACGACGAGCAGGCGACCGTGATGTACGTCACCCGCGGGGTCGGGACGTCGCTCGCGCGGATCCGGTTCTTGTGTCGCCCCGAGCTGACGATGATCACGGTCGTCCCGTAGCGCTCCGCCACGAGACAGGACAGAGTGGCGACACCTGCATGCAGAAAGCGGCGCTCCCTCTCGTCGTCTTCGCGGTGCTCGGCTCGGCCTGCGTCGGGAGCCACCCGTACTACCCGGGGGTCGGTTACTCGACGTCGCCCGCCGCCGCGGTCGCGAACGTGGCCGTCGCAGGCGTGCTCTACGTCGCGGCCGGCGGGTGCAAGATCGCGGGCTGTCCGACGAACACCAAGTGCAACGTCGTGAGCGAGCGCTGCGATCCCGTGAAGTGCGCCAAGACCGACTGCAACCCGGACGAGGTCTGCGAGGAGTCCACCGGTCGCTGCCTGCCTGCGAAGCTCGGCTCGGTGACGACGGTCAGCAGCAGCTCCACGACGACGCCGGCCGTGCCTGCGCCGCTCCCGGCGAATCCCGGACAGCAGTAAGTCCAAATCAACGATCTCGATTGTCGAACTCGGCGTACCTGATCGATTGAACACGGAGGCACGGAGGCACGGAGGTTCGAGAGTCTGCCGATCGTGACGCTTCGAGCCTCGCTCCGCGGCCGTGCCTCGATGCAATGGTCGGCGAGACATCGCTGGGGGCGCGCGGCAGCACTTCAGGGAGCTCCGTGCCTCCGTGCCTCCGTGTTCAATCCGAGGTTTGAGAATCGCGCTCGGTCATTTAGGAGCCGGGCAGCGTGCAGCCGGCGGTCGGCTCGGCCGCGCCCGCGACCGCGTGATCGATGACGCACGCGGCCCACTCCGTCGCATCGACCTGGTTCGGATAGGTCTCCGCGTGCGCGAGCGAGATCACGACCGCGTACGGACCGCGGGGGGCCTCCACGATGGCGATCTCCGACGTCCAGTTCCAGCGCTCGTCCTTGCCGCAGCAGCGCGCCGGGATCTCCGCGCGCTTGTGGTGGACCACGCGATCCTTCGGGAGCTGCTTCTTGATCGAGAGGAAGATGTCGGGGGGCGCGAGGAGCGACCACTCGAGGAGCTTCTGTCGCTTCACCGCGTCGAATGGCGCGTCGCCTCTCCACACCTTGCCGAGGAACGCGAGCGCGCCGTCGACGGTGAAGAACGCGTCCATCCCCCACTTCTCCTGCGCGACGCGGTGACAGCGCTCGGCGCGGATCGGGTTCGCACCGCCGTTGTACACGCAGAGCGAGAGCGCGCTCGGAGCGATGCCGAGCACCTGCTCGGTGTAGACGTTGACCGCGTCCGCCCCCCCCGCGAGCTCGATCAACGAGCGCCCCGCCTCGTTGTCGGAGAGCGCGAACGCAGGGACGGCCTTCACCTCGACCATCGGGAGCGGCGAACGCTCGAGGGCGGCTGCAGCCCAGAACCACTTCCCGGTCGACGCGGACACGCGCGGCTCGTCGGGGCGATGGACGAAGCGCTCACCGGTCGGCAACCACGTCACGCCGATCGCCGCGTCGCTCCCCCACGACAGCTTCGGGACGCGCTTCGCGATGCCATCGATCACGGCCTGCAACCCCGCGGGCGCGGGAGCGGGCGGCGGAGCGGTCTTCGCGGGTGCGACGCTCTCGAACGGTTGCGCCGTCGGCTCAGGCGCGCGCGCGCGCGCTTCCTCCACGCTCACGCCCGTAGAGGAGGTGCTCTCGACGTGCGCCCGCGGCGGCGTGCGACACGCCGACGTCACGAGCAGCAACAGCGCGAGTCCCCCCCGGTGCACGACGCGGAGTGTACGGCGAAACGCGCTAGAGAGCCGCATCGAGCGAGCGCCAGAGGTACCAGCTCCCGATCGACCGCCAGGGGCGCCACGCCTCCGCGCGCTTCGTCATGGTCGCCGCGTCGGGCAGCGTCCGCAGGCCGTGCACCTTCTGCAGACCTTTTCGCACTCCGAGATCATCGACCGGGAGCACGTCGGGCCGCCCGAGGTCGAAGATGAGGAGCATCTCTGCGGTCCAACGACCAATGCCTCGTACGGCGCGGAGCGACTCGATGACGCGCTCGTCCGGTGCGCGCGTGATGCGATCGAGATCGAGCGAGCCGTCGCGGACCTTGCCGGCGAGATCGTGCAGCGATGCCGCTTTCGCATTCGAGAGGCCCACCGCACGGAGCGCTTCGAGCGACGTCGCGAGCACGCGCGTCGGGACGTCGGCAGGCCAGGCACGCGGCTTCTGCCACGTGGAATCCTCGATCGCGACGAGCCGGGCCTCGATCCCGAGCGCGGTCTCGAGGCGGCCGAAGATCGTGGCCGCGGCCTTGGTCGAGAGCTGCTGGCCGGCGATCGCGCGGACGATCGTGCGGAAGAGCGCTCCGTTCGGACGCACCGGGAGCGTGCAGGGGATCGCGCGGACGAACGGCGCGAGGAGCGGATCGATCTTCGCGAGGTGCTTGCGTGCGAGCCGATGCTCGGGGTCGCCGAGCGCGCCGCCCTCGACGACGAGGAGCTGCGCCTTCGTCGACGCGCCGCCGGGCGCCGAGAAGCCGCCGGAGCCGTCGCTGCCGACGACGCGGTGACACGGGACGACGATCGGCGTCGGGTTGCGGCCGAGCGCCATGCCGATCGCGCGCGGGGCTCCCCTGCCGATGGTCCCGATGGCGCATGCGATCTCGCCGTAGGTCGACGTCTGGCCCCGCGGGATGCGGCGCGTCGCGAGGCTCACGCGGCGCGCAAACTCGCTCAGACCCGTCTCGTCGATCGGAAGGTCGTCGAACGCGACGGCGTCCCCCTCGAGGTGGGCCGCGAGGCGCGCGCACCATGGGCTCCGCGCGTGATCGACGAGCTCCGCACCGTCGCGCACGAGCCGCTTCTGCATGACTACGTCCGGCGCGTCGCGCGCCTCGGGAGCGAACGGCAACAGCACGCGCGAGAGGCCGTGCTCGGTCCACGCGACGCCGAGCGGGCCGAGCGCGGTGGGGACGACGGACGCTCGGGTCACGTCCGTCGTGTAGCGCTCGCGTCTCCCGCTGTCATTCTCCCGCTGTCATGAGGGGCGTCAGCGGCGCGCGGCTTTGCGCGTCGTGGTCTTGTGGGCAGTCTTCTTCGTCGTGCGAGGCTTCGCGCTCCGCTTGCCGTGCCGTGCCGCAGCAGCAGGCGCGCGCTTCGTGACCGCGCGCTTCTTCGAGCGAGCCTGGCCGACGCCGCGGAGCGACTGCGCGAGGATGTCGGCGAGATCGACGACCTTGCCGCGCTCGCGCTTCGAGCCCTGCTTCTCCGCCTCGTCCTCCGCGATCTCGTCGCGTGCTTCCTTGTGCTCGACGGCGGCGAGGACGACGCGACGGTAGTCGTCGGGGTGCTTCGCGGGGTCGAAGCGTCCCGCCATCCGCTCGATGAGATCGACGGCGAGATCGATCTCCTTCGTCGCACCCTTCGCGACCTTCGACGTCGGCACCTCGACCTCGGTCGGCGGCACCATCTCGTCACCGAAGCGCATCAAGTCGAGCGCGAAGCGACCGTCGCGCGGCCGGAGCTGCGCGAGCCGGGTGCGCGAGCGGATCTTCACGCGCGCGATCGCGATCTTCCCGCTCTTCTCCATCGCGTCGCGGAGGAGCTGGTAGCTGCGCGTCGTCTTCCCCGCCGGGCCGACCCAGTAGGTCTTCTCGATGAACGCCATGTCGACGTCACCCGGATCGACGAACTCGGCGATGTCGATGCCCTGCGCCGACTCCTCGTCCTCGAGCTCCGCGAGCTCTTCCTTCGAGAAGACGGCGTACTTTCCCTTGCTGACCTGGTACCCCTTCTCGATCTCGCTCCAAGGCACCTCGATCTCTTCCTTCGAGCAGAAGCGCTTGTACTGGATACGACCACCACAATCCTTGTGGACCATGTGAAATTTGGGGCTGAGATCGTTGGTGGCGGAGTAGAGCTTGACCGGAACGGCCACGAGGCCGAACGCGATCTCACCGGTCCAAATCGCGCGCATGGAACGCTTCAGCTGCGTGAACCGTGCCGAGGCGACTGTGAATTCGCGATGGGTCGCGATGGGAGCGATGGTCGAGCGTCCCATGAGCCGTGCCCGACGCCATGCCCGACGAGAGACGTGAGCGCAGAGGTCGAGCGAAGACCGCCGCCCGGCATGCGAGGCCCGCGACTGCGCGGGTGGGGAAGAAGACCGATGCCCTCGCGACCTACCGCGCGAAGCGTCGCTTCGACGTCACCTCCGAGCCTGCGCCGGGGGCCGAGAAGAAGACCAAGCGGAAGAAGGGGCTCGCGTTCGTCGTGCAGAAGCACGACGCGACGCGCCTCCACTACGACGTCCGGCTCGAGATCGACGGCACGATGATGAGCTTCGCGGTGCCGAAGGGTCCATCCTACGACCCCGCCGAGAAACGGCTGGCGGTCGAGACCGAGGATCATCCGATGGCCTACAACACCTTCGAGGGGAACGGCACCTGGGCGAACCTGGTGTCGGTCGCGAAGCGTGTCCGCAAGCTCCTCGATGGGCTCGAGCTCGAGAGCGTGGTGAAGACGAGCGGCACTCCACATCGTCGTGCCGATCGCGCGGATCCACACCCACGACGAGGCGGCCGCATTCGCCAAACGCATCGCGGACGCGGTCGCCGACTCGCTCCCCGAGATCTCGACGACCGAGCGGATGAAGGCGAAGCGGAAGGGGCGACTCTACGTCGACTGGCTGCAGAACGGTCGCGGGAAGACCATCGTCGCTCCGTACACGCTGCGCGCGCTCGACGGCGCCCCGGTCTCCTGCCCCATCGCGTGGAGCGAGGTCACCGAGAAGCTCGACCCCGCGAGGCTCGGCATGCGCGCCGTCCTGAAGCGCGTCGAGAAGCACGGCGATTTGTTCGCGCCCGTGCTCTCGGGCAAGGCGCGCCTTCCGCTGCTCTAGACACCCACCCGCGTCTCGGACCTGCCGCCGCAGCTGAAGCGCTGCAGCGGGTGGCGCCAGCATGTCGTCGTACGCCGGCGGGAGGCTTCGTGCCATCGCCGAACATTCGGTATTGACGTTTTTATTGGTTCATGCCTATGTTCTGCCGCGACCACGGTCGGTCGTTTCGGGAGGGATGATGTTCTCGTTCGCACGTGGACGGCGCGTCGCGCTGTCTCGACACCTCGGCGTTCTCGCGTTCGCAGCTTCCGCATCGTGTCTCGATCGACCGGTCGTGCCGATCACGCCGGGGTCGTCGGGGACCGCCGCAACGAAGGTGCTGATCACCAAGATCGACAAGCTCGACCTCCTCCTGGTCGTCGACAACTCGATCTCCATGGCCGACAAGCAGTCGGAGCTCGGTCGACGAATGCCGGAGCTGATCGCGGCGCTCACCGATCCGACGCCCGACCCGAAGACGGGGAAACCGAACAACGTGCCGGACATCCACGTCGCGGTGATCACGTCCGCGCTCGGTTCGTACGGGACCGCCGCCTGTCAGCCCCACATCGACGACGGAGGCCATCTGCTCCCGCGCGCAGGAGACAAGCCGAGCGGCGGCTTCAAGCTGGAGAACGGCCAGCCGGTGCCGGCGACCTGCCCCGCGCTGACCGCGGCGTCGCCGCTGACGTGGGTGTACGTCGGAACGAAGGTTCCCGCTGCGCAGTTCGAGGGCTACCCGGCCGGCGCAGAATCGCTGCAGATCGCCACGGCATGCGCGGTGACGAGCGCCGGTGAGAATGGGTGCCCCTTCGAGGCCACGTGGGAAGCCATCCGTCGCTTCTTGATCGATCCCGCGCCGTACAAGACGGCACGCTTCGGTTGCAAGGACCCGATGGTCACCGATTGCGCCACGAAGGAGCTCGTCACCGAAGGCCTCGACAAGGACATCCTCGTGCAACGGAACGCGTTCCTTCGCGATGACTCGCTCGTCGGGATCATCGTGCTCTCCGATGAGAACGACTTCTCGTGGAAAGTCTCGGCGCAGAATTGGATTCCCTTGTGGGACCCGACCAACCGGACGCTCACGGCCAGGGGCTGGGCGAAATGTGCGACGCTGAAGGATGATCTCGACGTGGAAAATGACGTGCTGAAGACGGAGCACGGTTGTACCTCCTGCGCCCTCGACGACAAGGACCCGAACTGCGCGGTCCCCTGGGACGCGGTGGGCGAGAACGTCGATTCCGATCGGTTCGACCTGCGTGGCTTCAATCAGGTCCAACGCTTCGGATACAGCTTCCTCTGGCCACGCTCGCGATACGTCGCGGCGCTCACCCCGCCGCAGACGCCGCCGCCGGTCGATCCGAAGAACAAGCAACTCTTCACCGTCCAACGCGGGCTCGACAAACTGGTCGTCGCGGCCATCGTCGGCGTGCCGGCGCAGCTGCTCGACGAAGCGGACGGCAAGCCGAAGCCGCAACCGCTCGACGACGCCGCGTGGAAGAAGCTGGTCGGGCCGATCGCTGAACGCGATCCGCACATGATCGAATCGATCGCCCCCCGCGCCGGGATCACCGAGTACACCGGCGATCGCAGCGTCGACGCGATCAACTACGGCGACCACAAGAATCTCCAGGGCGACGATCTCCAATACGCCTGCGTCGGTCCGCGCCAGGATACGAAGGCGACGGGCGATTGTGACCTGCCGTCGAAGCTCGCGAGCAACCCGCTGTGCGACGCCGCGACCGGCACGCAGCCGTACTTCAAGGCCTATCCCGGTCTGCGCCATCTGCGGATCGTGAAGGAGCTCGGCGCGTCGGGGTACGTCGCGTCGATCTGCGCTAAATCGTACAGTCCCGCCATCCAGGGCATCAGCGCGAAGCTCAAAGCTGCGCTCTCCGCGCAATGCGTCACGACCAACATCACGCCGTCCGCCGACGGCAACGTCGGTTGCCTCGTGATCGAGGCGATGAAGGCGGACACCTTCCTCGACAAGAAATGCGAGGACATCGCGCCGGGCCTCTGCACGCCTGGGGCGGCACCCTGTCGTCGCGCCGATGATCCGGTCTTCCCGCCGCTCTCCGCCGCGCTCGCCGCGGCGCAGCTCACGCTGACGATCACCGTCACCAAGAGCGACGGCACGCGCGCCGAGGAGCCGACGACGGCAACGGTGGAGAACGGCAACGTGGTCGTCGTCGGCAGCGACAAGCAGAAGCATCGCGTCTGCGAGCTCCTCCAGCTCGCCGGTGGTCGCGTGCCGGCGGACCAGACCGATAAGTGCGTGAACGATCCGAAGTTCGATCTCGCGTCGGGGGGCGGCTGGTGCTTCTCGAACGTACCGGCGGTGGTCGGCGAGGCGTGTCTCGCGAAGAAGGCTCAATCGACCATCCGCTTCTTCGGCGGCGCCGACGCCCGCAACGGGTCCGAAGTCTTCACGCTCTGTACGAGGTGAGGCGGCTGACCGCGTTTCCCGCGCGAGGCGCTCGTCAGAAGCGATCGCCTCGCGTCTTCTCGGTGTCTGGTTTTCGCACGAAAGACGACGATCTACGCGGCTGGTGGCGCGTAGTCCGGCCCGACCAGGATGCGCAGCGCGCGGGGGATGACGCGGAAGGTGATGCCGGCGCGCGAGACGAGCTCGCCGTCGACGTTGAACCACATAGGCGGCTTCGACGTCACGCGGACCGCGCGCGCGCGGCGGTGGAGCACGTCGTCTCCGTCCGCCCACTCGGCGCGCGTGAGGGACACGGCGACCCGCGCGAGATCGAGCGCACCCGCGAAGCGCACGACGAACACGTCGAGCATGCCGTCCTCGGGATCCGCACAGGGTGCGACCGCCCATCCGCCGGCGCAGGTGCGGCCGTTGGCCACGATGACGTTGAGCGCCGCGACGCGCTCGGGCGGCCCGTCGTCCCACGCGAGCTTCGTCTCGTAGGACGTGAGATCAGGGAGGACCTTCGCTGCGCTGATCACGTATGCGAGCGGTCCCCAGCGGGCCTTCATCTCGGACGTGAGCACCTCGTCGACCTGGCCGCTGAAGCCACCCGCGGCGACGTTGATCGCGTACGTGGGCGGGCCGTCGTCCGGCTCGACCGCGATGACGTCGATGGCGCGCTCGCGCTCGGAGGCGAGGACCGTGATGGCTCCGTCGAGGTCGAGCGGGATCGCGAGCGTACGCGCGAGATCGTTACCGGTGCCGAGCGGCAGGATGCCCAGGCGCGCGCGTGCCTCGGATCGCGCAGCCATCAGGCCGTTCACGACCTCGCTGATGGTGCCGTCGCCGCCGGCCGCCACGATGAGCGGACACCCCGCGTTCGCACGCTCCCGCGCGAGGTTCGTCGCGTCACCCGGTTCGACGGTGACGCGCACCTCGTAGCGGGCTTCTTCGAGGCGCGCACGCAGCGCGTCGAGCTCCTTCGCGCTCCCTGCGTTCGGGTTCAGCACGACACAGGCACGAGGGACCACGGGCATGGGGAGGGCTCGGATGCGCTCGCGACGGGCACGTGGCGGCATGCGTCACGCAGCCACCGTCTTTCTCTTGCGGCCGGCGCCGTCGGCCGCGGTGACCGACGGCTCGTCTCGAGGAGCAGGCCGACGAGCAGGCCGAGGAGCAGGCCGAGGAGCAGGCCGAGGGAACAGGCTCGACCGGTCACCTGCGCCCATGCGGCGGAGCTCGTCGAAGCCGTCTCCGAGGGTGGCCACCCGCGCGACGCCCTCACGATACGCGGTGAGCGGGCGCGGCGCCCCGACCCAGATCACGGGGATGCCGAAAGCGACGGCGAGGCGAGCCTCCGCGAACATCTCTCGGCCCCCGCCCGCGCTGCCCGGCGCCACGCGCGGGAGGACGAGCACCACGTCGGACGTAGCGAGTGCCAGGTCGTTCTGCGCGGCGATGGCACGGACCTCTTCGATGGGCATCGCGTCGAGATCCTCGGGCGTGCCGTCGGGGGCTCCCGATCCACTCGACGCGGGGGGCTCCGCCCAGGTCGAGCTCGGGACGACGCCTGCCGCACGCAGCGCGGCGTGCACCTCGCGGACGAACGGCGCATCGCCGAAGGGCGCGGCGACGTAGCAGCGAAGCGCGAACACGCACGAGCACGCGGGGGACGGGCAGTCGCGCGCGGGGCGTGGAGCGGGTGAACGAGTGGGCCTGCGGGAGCTCGTCATGCCTCCATCCTTGCGCACGCCGAGCGCTGCGCGCGAGCCCCCTTCCCGGAGCCCGGTCAGAGAATGTCCGAGCCCTGGAGCGAGCCGGAACGAGCGTCGGGGACGCGTTCTCGTGCCCCTTCTGGTACACAGGGCTCGTGCGCCTCGGGATCGACTTCGGCACCACGAGGACCGTCGTGGCGGTCTGCGATCGCGGGAACTACCCCGTGCTCCAGTTCCACGGCGAGGACGGATCCACGCTCGACCACGTGCCCACCCTCGTCGCGAGCCCCATCTCGAACACCCGCGCGAGCGCGAACGCGATCGAGCTGCGGTATGGCCTCGACGCGCTCGCCGTGATCGACGACCCGGGCTTCGTCGTGGTGCGTTCGTTCAAGCGCCTCCTCGGAGACGCCGGTGCGGCGGAGCGCGTCGTCGAGATCGGATCGGCGCGCGTCCCGTTGTTCGAGCTCGTCCACGGCTTCCTCGTGCACCTCCGGAGCGCGATCGTCGAGCGCTCGAACCTCTCGAAGGCGAAGAAGAAGGACAAGGAGCTGCACGCGGTCGTGGCGACGCCCGCGAACGCGCTCGGTGCGCAGCGCTTCGTCACGCTCGATGCGTTCCGGCGCGCAGGCTTCTCCGTCGTCGCGACGTTGAACGAGCCCTCCGCAGCTGGGTTCGAGTACACGCACGCGCACCGCGGCACCGTCACGAGCAAGCGCGAGCACGTGGTCGTCTACGATCTCGGCGGCGGCACCTTCGATGCTTCGCTCGTCCGCGTCACGGATCTGAAGCACGACGCGGTCCTCACGTCGGGCGTCGCGCGCCTCGGCGGAGACGACTTCGACGAGGTGCTGCTCGAGCTCGTCACGCGCGACCTCCCCCCTCGCGACCTCGACGTGCGCACCCGGGCGCGGCTCCTCGATCAGTGCCGCGACGCGAAGGAGCGACTGAACCCGAACTCGAAGAAGCTGACGATCGATCTCGAGCCCGTGCTCGGCGACGGGCAGATCACGCTCTCGACGGCCGACTACTACGCGGCGTGCACCCCGCTCGTGGAGCGCACCATCGACGCGATGCTCCCCGTGATCACGCGCGCGGAGCAGGGCGAGAATGGTCTCGTCACGGCGATGGACGAGGCGGTGGACGAGGCGCTCGCCGAGATCGCCGGGATCTACGTCGTCGGTGGTGCGAGCGCGCTCCCGATCGTGTCGCGCGTGCTCCGAGAGCGCTTCGGTCGCCGCGTGCACCGCTCGCCCTACCCCTCCGCGGCCACCGCCGTCGGGCTCGCGATCGCCGCGGACGACGACGCCGGCTACGAGATCGCGGATCGCTTCTCGCGCGCGTTCGGCGTCTTCCGGGAGAGCGCCGCCGGCAAGGACGTGCGCTTCGACGTCGTCTTCGATCGCGAGACCGAGCTGCCGAAGAAGGGGGAGCCCGCGCGCATCGCCGAGCGTCGCTATCGCGTCGCGCACGACCTCGGGCATTACCGGTTCGTCGAGTGCACCGGCGTCGATCGCAACGGCGCCCCCCAAGGAGACGTCTCGCTCTTCGCAGAGGTGCGCTTCCCGTTCGTCTCGGCGCTGCAGGACGGTCGCGACCTCGCGGACGTCCCGGTGCGTCGCCTCGGTGCGCTCGGCACGACGATCCGCGAGCGCTACGCGATCGACGAGCACGGCCTCGTCAGCCTCTCCGTCACCGACGAGACCAGCGGATACACCCGCGATTTCACGCTCGGTCGCTGACGGGCCGTCTTCGAGCGCGAGCGCGCGTGCCGTGACGCTGCTAAGAGTGACGGGAACCGATGCGCCGCTTCCCCTCCCAGCTCGCAGCATTCTCGGCCCTCCTCTGCGGCATCTCGCTGACCGCGTGCGGCAGCACCGAGGCGTCACCACCGCAGGGCGACGACGCCTACGTGCCG
>JBKJQC010000157.1:0-5358 GCA_046593995.1 Polyangiales bacterium | reverse complement strand
CGCGCGCGCGACGAGCTCCTTGCCGGTGCCGCTTTCGCCTGCGATGAGCGTCGATGCGTCGGACTGCGCGACTTTGGCCAGGAGCGCAAATAGGCGCTTCATCGGCGCGCTCTCCCCCACCATTTCGTCGAAGCCCTCGGACACCGCCAACGCTGTCCGGAGCCGTTTGATCTCCTCGCGGTATGCCCGATGTTGCAGTGCGCGCTCCACGGCGACGAGCAGCACCTCGATCTCGACCGGCTTCGTCAGGAAGTCGTAGGCGCCCGCGCGGATGGCGGACACCGCGGTCTCGAACGTGCCACGCCCGGTGAGCACGAGCACCGGCACGTCGGGGCGACGCGCGACGACGGCCCGACAGAGGTCTAGCCCGTCCATCCCCTGCAGGCTGAGGTCCGTCAGGACGGCATCGAAGTCACGGGCCTCGAAAGCTGCGAGCGCGTCGTCCCCGCCGGTCGCGGTCTCGATGCGATGTCCCTTCTGCGCGAGTCCCTCAGCGAGGAACTCGCTGAGCGCCACGTCGTCCTCCACGAGCAGGATGGAAGCCGACGGAGGAAGGACCACACGATGCGGCATGTCGACCGCTGCCCTAGCATGTTGGCTAGAGGCGAGCGACAGAGCCGTCGCTCACGCAGCGCGAGGCGACGCGCCGTGACTCGTCCGAAGTACGACCTCGCTGAGGAACTTCATCGGCGCATCGCGGCCGCTTGTAAAGAGGACGAAGTCGCCGGGACGAAGCAGGTCGGTGAGCAGGTTCGCGGCGAGGTGACGATCGCGCGCGAAGTGCGTCGGTATGCCGTGCGCCAGGGTCGCGATGCCGATCGGCGATGCTTCCCGGCCGCAGACCAGCACCACGTCTGCTTTGGCGCGCGCGCACGCGACACCGACGGCGGTGTGCGCCCCGAGCGACGCGTTGCCGAGCGATCCCATGCCGCCGGCGACGACGACGAGCCTGCGCGATTCGTGCGTCGCGAGCTCGCGCGCGATCACGATCGCCGACTGCATCGAGATCGGCGTCGCGTCCGCGGAGTCGACGAGGACGACCGTTCCGTCCGCGAGCTGGCGCGGGAAGAAGCGCTCGACCTCGCCGCACACGCTGGCGAACGCGCGCTGAACGACGGCGAGCTCGAGTGAATATCCGAGCGATTGCTCCGCCAGCGCGATAGCGGCCGCGACGGCGAGCGCGCCCGCGGCACCGAAGACGGGCGCGTCGACCAACAGCGGTACGTCGCGCGGCCTTGCCACGCTGACAACGGAGCCGACGAGCCCGCGCGAGGCCCGCAGGAGGACACGGTAGTCCGCGGACGCCGCAGTCCCCCACGTGACGCCTGTTGCTCTCGCCGTGATCCGCTGACGCAGCGCGCGGTGGTCGTCGGCGTTGGCCGAAGCGGTTGCACTTCGGCGAAGGAGGTCGCCCTTCTCTTGTTCGATCTGCTCGATCGACCCGAGCGCGTCGCTGTGCCCGACGGCGACGAGCGTGAGGGCGCCGACGTCCGGAGCAATCATGGCCCCGAGGCGCGAAAGGTCGCCGCGCCGACGCGCCGAGACCTCCAGCACGCAGGCTGCGGTCGACGGTCGGAGGGAGAGGAGACAGCGCGTCAGATCTCGCGTCGAGGTCTGGTCGCCGCGATTTTCGACGACCTCGGCGCCCGTGGCTGCGCGAAGCAGGGCCGCGAGGAGTCGACGGGTCGTCGACTTCCCCGAGGTCCCGGTGATCGCGATGACGTGGCGCGGATGCGCGGACGGACTCTTGGCCCACGTGCGGCGATGGTCGGCGGCAAGCGTGACGAGCTCGTCGGAGGCGGTCATGCACTCGAGTCCCAGCGAACGTCGTGCCAGACCTGAATTTCGCATTCGCGCGCTGACATCGAGAGCACCGTCATCACTGCGCAAGACAATATGCGACACAGAAGTCGTGAGTCAAGTGTCGCATGTCTAGGTGCCGCGTCCATCCACGAGCAGCTCGGAGAGAGCCTCGTTTTCCTCTACGAGAACGATGGCTCCGGCGGTGGCGACGACAACGCGGTTCGACATGAGCGAGGCGCCGCTCGAGACGCAGCGCACATCGCGGAGCGCGGCGCGTGAGGCGTCACTGTCGCCTTTCGCTACGGCGGCGTCTCCGCCCGGCGATGGGTTTCTCCGGCGAAACGCCCGGGCACAATTGCTGCTCAGCGCACCGCCGATATGTTCGAAAGTGCGAACAACTCCGACGCCGTCGAGGCGGTGGAGCGCGTGGCCCAGCAGATCGGGCTCTCGCGGAGCCCGTTCGAGATCCGGGCCGCGCGCGATCGAGTTCCTCGTGACGAGGGGGACCAGGGCTGGCGGGCACGCGTGGCCGAGGCAGGAGCCGACCTCGCGCTGCGCGTCACATTCGTCGAGGCGGACGCGCGTGCCGCCGGACGGCTCGCGCGCGAGCACGGACCGTTGATCGGATGGGACCGCGCCGCCGGCCGCCTCGTGACTGTGGTTGGCATCCAGGGCGACGACGTCGAGGTGGCCGGCGAGGACGGCGTCGTAGTCAGGAGCGCCTTGCTCGAAGCCGACCCGTGGTGGGCTGTCGTCGAGCCGTCCGCGCCGCTCGCTGCCGCGGAGCAGCGCCACGCTCCGACACCGCACCAACGGGTCCTGTCGCTGCTCGCCGAGGAGAGGCCAGACCTCAAGGTCGTCCTCGCTTACGCCGTGGCGATCGGGCTCCTGTCGCTTGCGGTACCGATCGCGATTCAAGCACTCGTCAACAGCGTGGCGTTCGGCACGCTCATGCAGCCGGTGGTCGTTCTCACGATCCTCGTCGGCGTCGCTCTGGCCTTTGCGGGATTCTTGCGCGTCCTTCAGGCGACCATCGTCGAGTGGATGCAGCAGCGCATCTTCGTGCGTGTGGCCGCCGACATGGCGGACCGATTGGCGACGGTACGGCGCGACGCCGTCGGTTCGACCTTCGTGCCGGAGCTCGCCAACCGCTTCTTCGACGTCGTGACGGTGCAGAAGAGCGCCGCAACGCTCCTCCTCGATGGCGTCGCGCTCCTTCTCCAGACCGCCGTCGGCATGCTGTTGCTCGCCTTCTACCACCCACTGCTGCTCGCCTTCGACGTCGTGCTCCTCGCGCTGGTTGCAGTCGTGGTGTTCGGACTCGGACGCGGCGCTGTCGAGACTTCGATCAAGGAGTCGAAGGCGAAATACGCGATGGCCTCCTGGCTGGAAGAGGTCGCGCGCCACCCAACCACGTTTCGGTCAGCGCACGGCCGCGCTCTCGCGCTCGATCGAGTCGACGACCTCGCGACGCTCTATGTCATGCAGCGCCGGAAACACTGGAAGATCCTGGTCCGCCAGATCATCGGGACCAAGGCGCTCCAAGCACTCGCGAGCTCCGCGCTGCTCGGTGTGGGGGGCGTGCTCGTGATCCAAAGGCAGCTCACGCTCGGTCAGCTCGTCGCTGCTGAGCTGATCGTGACGTCGGTCCTTTCGGCGATCGCCAAGTTCGGTAAGCAGCTCGAGAGCTACTACGACCTCGTCGCTGCGGTCGACAAGCTCGGGCATGTCATCGACCTTCCGCGCGAACCGCAAGGCCGAGAGGAGCTCGTGCGCAGCGCGGCGGGACTCGACCTCGACCTGCGCGGGATCGCCATCGTGCCGACCTCGGCGCCGGTGAACCTGCGGATTGGCGCCGGCGAGCGCGTCGCGATCCGCGGTGCCAACGGCGCCGGTAAGTCTGCGCTCGTCGACGTCGCCTATGGCCTCGCGGAGCCGGCGCGCGGGGTCGCGCTCGCCGATGGCGTCGACTTGCGAACGATCGACCGCGCGAGCTACCGCGCCCAGGTCGCCGTCGTGCGCGGCAATGAGGTCTTCGAGGGCTCGATCGTGGAGAACGTCCGTCTCGGGCGCACTGAGATCAGCGAAGTAGCGGTCCGCGCGGCCATCGTGTCCCTCGGGCTGCTCGACGAGCTCCTCGCGCTGCCCCTCGGGCTCGCGACGGGGCTCACCAAGAGCGGGGCCCCTCTCTCGGCCGGACAGACGAGAAGACTGATGCTCGCGCGTGCGATCGTCGGTAACCCGCGGCTGCTCGTCCTCGACGAGGCGCTCGACGGCGTCGACGACCACGCTCGCGCGCGCATTGCCTCCGTGCTGTTCGATCGAGGTGCGCCCTGGAGCGTCCTCGTCACGACGCACGTGCCGGAGGTCGCCGCGCTCTGCGACGTCCGCTACCGACTCGAGCGTGGGGCGCTCACGCGTGAGGTGTCCGCATGAGCGCGCCGTATCGAGCCGTGAACCTGCCGGCGATGCGCTTTGTCCGTACGCCACAAGTCGCGCGCGGACCTGCGCGCGTGGTGGTCGCCATTCTGGTGTTGGTCGCGCTCGCACTGACGATCACGCCCTGGCAGCAGACGGCGTGGGGTGAGGGTCGAGTCATCGCCTACTCCCCGCTCGAGCGCGAGCAGCGCATCGAGGCACCGATCGAGGGGCGGGTCGCCCGCTGGCACGTGCAGGAGGGCTCGGTGGTGAAGGAGGGCGATCCGATCGCAGACGTCGCCGACAACGACGCAGACATTGTGTCGAAGCTGCGTGGCGAGCGCGACGCGGTGCAGAAGCGGCTCGACGCAGGCAATGCTCGTCAGGTCGCGGCCGAAGCGCGCATCAAGGCGCTCGAAGCGAGTCGTACCGCCGCGCTGTCCGCAGCGAAGCTCAGAGTGGCCATGGCGAAGGCGCGAATCGTTGCCGCCGACAAGGCGATCGAAGCGAGCGTCGCCGCGGCAAAAACTGCGAAGCTGAATCTCGAACGGCAAAGGGCCCTCGTCGAAAAGGGACTCTCGAGCACTCGTTCACTCGAGCTCGCCGAGCTCGATTACGCACGCGCCGCGACGGACCTAGATCGCGCACGTGCCGGGTCTGCTCTCGCGCGGAGCGAGGAGCTCGCAGTGGACAGCGATCGGCTGAAGGTCGACGCCGACACGACGGCAGCGATCGAGGACGCAAGGGCGACGATCGCCATCGCGATCGCCGAGGTCGCCAACGCCACCGGTGAGATGCAGCGCATCGAATTGCGGCTGGCCCGCCAGGGTGCGCAAGCCGTAAAGGCGCCGCGCGCCGGAACGATCCTGCGAATTCACGCGAAGCAGGGCGGTGAGATGGTCAAGCCCGGCGACACGCTCGCCATCTTCGTTCCCACCATCACCGACCGAGCCGTCGAGCTCTGGGTCGACGGGCGCGATGTGCCGCTCTTGCGAGTGGGAGGCGAAGTGCGGCTGCAGTTCGAGGGATGGCCGGCGGTTCAATTCAGCGGCTGGCCGTCGGTCGCGGTGGGGACGTTCGGCGGGCGCGTCGCGCTGATCGACTCCACCGACGACGGCAAGGGGCGCTTCCGCGTCG
>JBKJQC010000133.1:0-2690 GCA_046593995.1 Polyangiales bacterium | reverse complement strand
CGTGGAACGACTGGTCCCGCGGCGCGGTCCTCGAGCCGGACGCGCGTCTGGGCTTCGCATACCTCGAGGCCACGCGCCGCGCGATCTCCGGAGTCGCGCGCGTCGCGCGCGACCCGCGGCCGGTCGCGGTCGTGCACGTGTACTACCTCGAGCTGCTCGACGAGATCGTCTCCGCGTTGAAGGCGTCGTGCGTCGAGCTGCGACTGATCGTCACGACGCCGGAAGATCGCGTCGAGGAGGTCCGCACGCGCCTCGCCGAGCTCGAGATGCCGGCGGAGGTCGAGGCGCACGAGAACCGCGGCCGCGACATCCTGCCGTTCCTTCGTGTCGCCAATCGGCTGATCGACGAGGGCGTCGAGGTCGTCCTCAAGCTGCATACCAAGCACTCCGGCCACCGCGCCGACGGCGCGAGCTGGCGCGCACAGCTGATCGGTCGTCTCGTCGATCCCTCTCGCGCGAGGACGATCGTCGAGGCGTTTGCGCGCGATCCCGAGCTCGGGTGCGTCGCGCCCGAAGGGCACGTGCTCCCCCTGTCGGTCTATTGGGGTTGGAACGAGGAGACCGTGCGCCACCTCTGCGTGCGCATGGGCGTTCGCGATCCCGACGTGCGGAACGACGAGTTCGCGGCCGGCTCGATGTTCTGGATCAGGTTGTCCGCGCTGAGGCCGCTGCTCGATGCGCACCTCGGCGAGTGGGAGTTCGAGCGCGAGGGCGGTTTCGTCGACGGCACGATGGCACATGGCATCGAACGCGCACTCACCCTGTCCGTGGTCGCTGCCGGCTTCCGCGCCGAGACCGCCGCGAGCGTCTGCGGCGTCGCCTTCGCCGACGACGCCGCGTATCCATTCGCCCAGAAGAGCGATCCGGGCTAGAGACACTCGAACAGGAGCACTCGGAGTGATGTCGCAGTCGGTCTACACGCGTCAGGTCGCCACGCACGGGCTCGGGCTCTCGATGCTGATGATGATCGAGCGCGTTCCCCTCGGCGCGCGCGTGCTCGATGTCGGCTGCGCCTCCGGCTATCTCGCCGAGCCGCTGAAGAAGGAGCGTCGCGCGTCGTTCGTCGACGGCATCGAGCTCCACGAGTCCGACGCCGCGCTCGCGCGCAAGGTGTGTCGCAATGTCGTCGTCGGCTCCGCGGAGGATCCCGTCGCGTACGCGAAGCTCGACGGGCAGTACGACGCGATCATCTTCGGCGACGTCCTCGAGCACCTGATGAACCCCGCGGCGGCGATCCGCGCGGCGCGCACCGTGCTCGCTCCGGGCGGCGTGGCGATCTCGTCGATCCCCAACGTGGCGCACTACTCGATCCGAGCGGAGCTGCTCGCCGGCCGGTTCGACTACGCCGACAGCGGTATTCTCGATCGCACGCACCTCCGCTTCTTCACCCGCTCGAGCATCATCGAGCTGTGGGAGGACAACGGCTTCGCGGTCGACACCATCGAGCCGGCGCTGAAGCTCCCACAGAAGGTGTACGACTGGTTCGGCCCCGATGTCGCCGATCGTCTCGGCCGCCTCCGTGAGAACGTGTTCGCGTTCCAGTACATCACCGTCGCCCACAACTCGCCGCAGAACGCAGCGCGGAAGGGGCCCGCGCGAGCCTGATCACACGCGCGCGCCCATGCTATGGCCGACGCCGTCGAGCCTGCCATGACCGTCCCCGCGTCGATCGAGGTGCATGACCTCACGAAGCTCTACCGGCTGTACGCCGGGCCGCGCGATCGACTGCTCGAAGCGCTCCACCCGCAGCGTCGGAAGTACCATCGCGAGTTCGCCGCGCTCGACGGCATCACGTTCACCGTGCCGCGCGGCGAGACCGTGGCGTTGATCGGCAAGAACGGCTCGGGGAAGACGACGCTGCTCAAGGCGATCACCGGGATCCTCACGCCCACGTCGGGCACGGTGCAGGTGCGCGGAAAGATCGCAGCGCTCCTCGAGCTCGGGACCGGTTTCAATCCCGAGCTCTCTGGGCTCGAAAACGTCTTCTTCATCGGCGCGATCATGGGAATCCCGCGCGATGCCATGGAGAAGCGCCTCGACGACATCCTCGCGTTCGCCGACATCGGCCACTTCGTCCGTCAGCCCGTGAAGCAGTTCTCGAGCGGCATGTTCGTGCGCCTCGCCTTCGCGGTCGCCGTGCACGTCGACCCCGAGATCCTGATCATCGACGAGGCGCTCTCGGTCGGTGACATGCGCTTCCAGCAGAAGTGCTATCGCCGCATCCGCGAGTTCAAGGACGGTGGCATCACCATCCTGTTCGTCAGTCACGACATGGGCGCGGTGAACACCTTCTGCGATCGCTGCCTCTGGCTGAAGGACGGCAAGATCGAGCGCGATGGAGTCCCCGTCGAGGTCGTGCGCGCGTACTCCGCGTTCATGAACTACGACGCTACCGAGGAGGCCGCGGCGAGCCGAGCGCGCGAGGAGCGGGTGCTGCCGGCCGGCGCCGAGTGGCGCGACGTCGGGCAGTGCGCGTCGTTCGGCGATCGCGGCGCCGAGATCACCCGCGTCGCCTTCACTGCGCGCGGCTCGCGCCTGCCGCTCGAGCTCCTCACGGAAGAAGCGGACGTCGAGTTCGCGATGGAGGTCTTCTTCCATCGGGACGTCCACGATCCGCTCTACGGCCTCCTCGTGAAGGACACGCACGGGAATCAGATCATCGGCATGAACACCTTCGTCCATGACTTCGC
>JBKJQC010001275.1:0-3487 GCA_046593995.1 Polyangiales bacterium | reverse complement strand
AACGCTTGATGAAGACGCGGAGCGTGTTCTTCGCGTCGTTCCACGCCTGGATCTCGACCTCGACCTGCGCGAGCTCCCACGTCGCGGTGGCCTGGATGTCCTTGTCGGGACAGCTTTCGGCCAGCGCCTGGAGGAGCGGCACCGCGTCGCGTTGGCGCGAGAGCCGGCGGTAGGCCTGGGCGAGGGCGAGGCGGGTCGCCGGCGCGGTCGTCGCGTCGCCCTTGATCTTGAGCGCCTCTTCGAACGCGGTCGCCGCTTCCTGCCAGCGGGCGACGCGCGCGTGATCGAGGCCTGCGGTGTAGCGCTCGAGAGCGAGCTCGTTGCGGAAGCGCTCCGCGAAGTCCTGGAAGATCTGGACCTCGGTGCGGGAGAGGCCTTCCTTCGTCGCGGCCTCGAGCTGCTCGAGGAACTCGGCGCGCTTGTTCGCCTTCACGAGGTCATAGAGGAGCTGTCCGCGCGCATCGAACTTGGTGCGCGCCTCTTCGCGCCGCTCGAGCTCCTTGACCTGCTTGCGGAGCGTCTCGAGCTCCCCCTTCGACCCCTCGGTCTCGCTCTTCATGTTCTCGACGCGGTAGTCCCACAGGACCTTCAGCCCGAGGAGCACGACGACGACGAACACGGCGTATGCCGTGGCACTGTTCCAGGAGATGCGGCGCTCGTACGAGGCCTGTCGCTTGGCGATGCTCTTGAGGTCGGCGGCGAGCGCGTTGGTCAGGTTGTTCGTCTTGATGACGAGCCCGCGGGACTCGATGACCTCGCGACGGAGCTCGCGCAGCTCGTCGTCGACCTCGGTCATCTGACCGGGCAGCGGTCCGTTCGCCCCGTCTCGCACCGGGCACCGTGTAGCAGAAATCGCGGCCTCGCGTGAGTCGCGCTTGCGCAACCGCGGGCGCCGTGACACAACCCGCCCCCCTTTTGCTCGGGCCGAACGCGTTGTCGAACGCGAACCGCCCGGAGGTTCGCCATCATGGTCTCCGCCACGACGCAGGTCAGCCGCATCCGCAACCGCAAGAGCACGACCAACGGGAAGACGAACAAGCGCGAGCGCCGCGCCCACGGCACGCCCGCCTTCGCGATCCACCCCGAGGGTTACGACCTGAAGGCCGCCGACGCGAAGCAGCCCGAGGCCCCCAAGGCCGCCGTCCGCACGAAGGCGCCGAAGACGGCTCCGAAGAAGGCCGTCAAGCCGGCGGCGAAGTAAGCACTTTCCGTCGAGACACTGTCGAGACGCGGCGCACTTCGTGGTACGCCGCGAGTCTCGATGAGCCACGCGCGCCTCGGATACCTCGCGCCTCCTCTCGTCGCCGTCGCCATCGCGTTATGCGGTCCGGTCGTGCCCTTCGTCGCGCGCGCCGAGCCTCCTCCGTGCAGCTTCACGAAAGAGGGTTGCCCCGAGGGAACGGCGAAGCCGACGGCCAACAGTTGGCCGACAGCGACTACGGCGCCCACGGCGACGGCGAAACCGACCGTGACGGCGACCGCCGCACCGAGCGTGACGGCTCCGCCGAAGGCGACGACCCAGCCTACGGCCAGCGCGATGGGCTCGACGACTGCATCCGCGGAGGTACCGGTGGAGCCGACCCCGACCCCGCCCGCACCGAAGCTCGGCGAAGGACCGGTCGGCCGTCGCACGGTGCCGCTCGGCGTCGGTGATCTGAGCGCGTCGTTCGAGATCCCCGAGTCGTGGGCCGAGCTCCCTACGGACTCGCTGCCGGAGCCCGATCACAACGACCAGGTCACGGTCGTCGCGCGCAAGGGCTTCGGCGTGCACGATCCGAAGGGGAAGCCGCCGCAGGTCGCCGAGCTGATCGTCATCTGCGGCAAGGCCTCGGGCGAGTTCTGGTCGGACTCCATCCGCGACGCCGCCTTCACGCAGATGGACGCCGCCGTCGAGAAGGAAGCGAGCAAGTACACCTCGCTGAAGCAGCTCGAGGACGAGCCGGTCAAGACCGACGGCGACAAGCTGATCAAGCCCTTCGCGGCCGACGCGGACTTCACCGTCGACGGCAAGGCGGCCCCCTCCGCGCTCGGCAAGGGCAAGGCGAAGGTCGCGAACACCGTGAAGCTGCAAGGGCTCTCGATGCTCGGCTTCCACGCCGAGAAAGAGGGCAAGACGCCCGACCTGGTGGCGTGCTCGATCGCGTGTGCGCACCTCGTCGTCGAGGGCGAGACGTCGGTGTGCGCGTCGGCGATCGCATCGGTGAATTTCAAGGGGACGTTCGTGCCGGCGCCGAAGCGCTCCGCGCTCGCGGAGCTGCTCTTCAAGATCAAGAGCGATCCCACGACGCTCTTCCTCGTCCTCGGGTCGATCGTGTTCCTGCTCCTCCTCGGACTCGTGCTCTTCCTCGTGCGGCGGAAGAAGAAGCCCGTCGCGGGTGTGGGCGGCGCCGCGAACGATCACGACGAGGACTTCGACGCCGGATACCACGCCGGCGTCGCCGCAGCGCAAGCCGCCGCCGAGGTTCGGTCGATGCACGCGAGCCCGCCTCCCGCCGAAGGCTTCTTCGATCCGCAGACGCTCGGACGCCGGAAGGTCTGAGGGCTCGCTCACGGCACGAACGGTCCAAGTCTCTCGAGCGCACATGCGAACCAAACTCAAGCTCCTCGCCTCGACGACGTTGCTGTGCGTGCTCTCCACGGCGTCGCTCGCGCGCGCAGACGACGATGACGACGACGACGAGCCCACCGCGCCCACGGTGAGCGCAGCGCCGCCGACGGTGACCGCGACGCCGCCCGAGTCGCCGAAGGCAGTGCCGCCGCCTGTCGTCGAGCGACCCGCGCCGACGGCGAAGGGGACCACGAGCCCGATCTACGTGCAGGGGGACGACCACGTCTCCGGTCGACGCGCCTTCGAGCCGGTCGTCTACCGCAACGGCAGGATCGTGCTCCGCGATCCGGGCTCCGTGTTCGAGCTCTCGCCCGGCGGGCTCCTCCAGTTCGACCTCTACTCGTACCAAGGCCCCGGTGTTCAGGACTACCAACGCCCGAACGGCACCGGGCTCAAGACGGGGCTTCTCACCCGACGTGCGCGCCTCGAGCTGAGCGGGCGCGTGCTGCAGAAGTGGTACTTCCTCTTCGGCTTGCAAGCGGGCAACGAGAACGAGCTCGCGAACCCCGATCCGCGTCGCGAGCGCGGCGCGGCTTGGGCCGTCGCGCCGCTCAACAACTTCATCGGCTACGAGCACAGCGCGATGTTCCGCGTGCAGGTCGGGCAGTTCCGCGTGCCCTTCACGATGGAGAACGTGACCGGCATCCGCTGGAACGAGTTCATGGAGCGCTCGCTGTCGGTGCGTACACTCGGCGCGCCGCTGATCCGCGATCTCGGCGCGATGGTGTGGGGCGGCACCGATCGCAGCGCGATCTGGTACGCGCTCGGATACTTCGGCGGAGAAGGCGGGAACCGTCCCTCGACCGACAACCGCGGCGACGTGATGGGGCGCCTCGTGCTCCGACCGCTGTGGAAGCACACCGGCTCGATCGGCCAGGC
>JBKJQC010001186.1:0-2636 GCA_046593995.1 Polyangiales bacterium | reverse complement strand
TTTGTCGGCGGCTCGGTCGAGACCAAAAAGTTCACGCTCTCTGAGCCGTGAGCGCAGACCGTCAGGGCTCGTCGTGCTTCCGCAGCACGCGACGGAAGTTCGAGCGATCGAGGCCCGCGAGCCGCGCCGCCTCGCTCACGTTGCCGTGCGAGCGGTCGAGGAGATGCTGCGCGTAGGCGCGATCGAAGTCGCGGAGCAGGCGGCGCTTCGCCTCGGCGTAGGGCACGTCGACGAGCCCGCGCGTGAGGACGGCGAGCGCGTCCGACACGCCCGCGGGCGGCGCGCGCTCCGAGCTCGGACCGATACGCGAACCGCCGATGGGATCGGGGAGATCACTCGTGCCGACCTCGTCTCCTTTCGCGAGGACGACGGCGCGCTCGATGGCGTTCTCGAGCTGTCGGACGTTGCCCGGCCAGGCGTACGCAGCGAGCGCGGCGAGCGCCTCGGGTGAGAGGCGACGCACCTCCTTGCCCGTCTTCTTCGCGAACTTGCGGAGGAAGTGCTGCGCGAGGAGCGGGACGTCGTCGCGGCGATCACGCAGCGCCGGCAGGTGGATCGCGATGACGTTCAAGCGATAGTAGAGGTCCTCGCGGAAGCGGCCGGTCGTGAGCTTCTCGGCGAGGTCGACGTTCGTCGCGGCGACCACGCGTACGTCGACGACCCGCGTCTCGTTCGAGCCGACCCGCTTGATCTCGCCTTCCTGGAGCGCGCGGAGGAGCTTCACCTGCGCCGCGAGCGATAGGTCGCCGACCTCGTCGAGGAAGAGCGTGCCCTTGTCCGCGAGCTCGAAGAGCCCGGCGCGTGACGAGTTCGCGTTGGTGAACGCGCCCTTCACGTGTCCGAAGAGCTCGCTCTCGATCAACGTGTCGGGGATGCTCGAGCAGTTCACGGCCACGAAGGGCTTCGAGCTCCGCGCGCTGTGTCGATGGATCGCGCGCGCGACGAGCTCCTTGCCGGTGCCGCTCTCGCCGAGGACGAGCACCGTCGACGACGCCGCGGCCACGCCTTCGACGAGCCGATACACGTCGCGGATCGCCGCGCTCGTCCCGACGAGCTGACCGGCCGCGCCCTCGCGCGAGAGCTCCTGCTCGAGCCGCCGCGCCGTCGCGATCAGCCCGCGACGCTCGGCCGCCTTCGACACCGTGATCGCGACGGCATCGAACGAGGCGAAGGGCTTCGTGAGGAAGTCGTAGGCGCCGGCGCGCACCGCCGCGACCGCGTCCTCGACGCGCGAGTACGCCGTCATGATCACGCACTCGACGTCGGGGCGGAGGGACTTCACCTCGCGGAGGACGTCCATGCCGGAGACCCCCGGCATCATCAGGTCGATCAGCATCACGTCGGGGTCGTGCGCGCGCAGGTGCTCGAGCGCGGCGGCGCCGTCCTCGCACTGGGTGACCTCGAATCCCTTCTGGACGAGGGTGCGGGCGATCGTTCGGCGCAGCGTCGGTTCGTCGTCGACGACCACGACGCGCGTCGGCGGACGCACGTTCATCGCGCCCGCGGACACGTCACTCCCCTCGGTTGCCGCGCCGGCCGCCGTCGATCGCGGTCACGTTCCCCGACGCGGGGTAGGGCGAAGGGCTCGCCTTGCCGTCCCCTGGCGCCCCCACGCCCGAATCGAGCCGGCGCGCCGCGACGATCCCCGAGTTCGACGGAGGCTTCGGCGCCGGCGTCGGCCCGGCCGTGCTCGCGGTGTTCGGAGAGTAGATGTACCCCTGGTGCTGGAACACGCAGATGCGATCGCCGCCGTCGCGCTTGCTGCGGAGGAGCGAGGCCTCGGCCGCGCGGAGCAGCTGATCCTTCGAGCGGACGTCGCGGCTCGGGAAGAGTGACACGCCGATCGAGAGCGAGATCCGCGCGCTCGCTTGTCCCGTCGGCGCACGCGAGAGCGCGGAGGATGCGCGGCCACCCGCCGACCACGAGAGCGCGCGGGCGTCGCGCCACACGCGATCGGCCGCGGACAGAGCGCCCGCGAAGTGCGTCGAGGGGAGGACGACCAGGAACTCGTCGCCGCCGTAGCGGGCCACGATGTCGACGTCGCGGAGAGCAGCGCGGACCGTGCGCGCGGTGTCGCGCACGATGGTGTCCCCGAGCGCCCGACCGTGCGCGTCGTTCAGCTGCTTGAGGCCGTCGATGTCGATCAACAGGCAGGCGAGCGGATCGTGATAGCGCTCGGCCCGCTTGAACTCGTCGCCGAGCCGTTGGTTGAGGTGACGGAAGTTGTAGAGGCCCGTCATCTCGTCGTGCGTCGAGAGCTCTTCGAGGCGCGCCTTTGCCGCGGCGACCTGGTCGTGCAGCCGCTTCGTGCGGAGCATCGAGGAGACGCGCGAGAGGAGCTCGCGCTCGTCGATCGGCTTGCACACGTAGTCGTCGGCGCCGACGCGGAGCCCCTCGATGCGGCTCGACGTGTCGGTCCGCATCGTGAGCAACACGACCGGGAGGAAGCCCGAGCCGGGGAGCGTCTTCATGATGCGGCACGCCTCGAGCCCGTTGATGCGTGGCATCAGCACGTCGACGATCGCGAGGTCGAGGCCACCACGTCCTGCGCGCTCGATGGCAGCCTCTCCGTCCGAGACGACCTCCACCTCGTGGCCGTGCTTGCGCAGGATGTCGGAGACGAAATCGCACGTGAG
>JBKJQC010001114.1:0-4322 GCA_046593995.1 Polyangiales bacterium | reverse complement strand
ACTCGGCGTACCTGATCGATTGAACACGGAGGCACGGAGGCACGGAGGCTCGAGAGTCTGCCGATCGCGACGCTTCGAGGCCTGCCCCCAGAGTCCGTTCCTCGTTGCGATCGCCGGCGAGACGCGGCTGGGTGCGCGCGGCAGCACTTCACGGACCTCCGTGCCTCCGCGCCTCCGTGTTCAATCCGAGCGTTCGAGAATCACGCTCGGTCATTTAGTTGGACCGCATGTAATTTGAACGGCACGCGTAGCCCGGATGGTCAGGGTCGGTGGAGCTTGCCGTCGTTGCGGATGCCGCCGCTGCCCTGGCCGCCCCACACCACGGCCTCGTTGCCCGTCCACACGGCCGTCGCGAGTGCACGCGCGGTCGGCGCGTTGACGGTGGGGAGGCTCGTCCAGGTCGCGGTCGCGAGCTCGTACGAGGCACCGGTGGCCGTCGTCACCGAGCCGCTGGTATATCCGCCCCAGAGGAAGACCGTGTCACCGCTCGACCAGCCCAC
The DNA here is from genome assembly GCA_046593995.1 of Polyangiales bacterium. Lineage (GTDB taxonomy): Bacteria > Myxococcota_A > Polyangia > Polyangiales > JADJMO01 > JALHOE01. The sequence continues at coordinate 3,822 of JBKJQC010001114.1, read as the reverse complement.
CATGCCGAAACGCTTGGCGCCCGGGAGGAGGGTCTCGGTCGGTGCGATCATCGTTCTCCACGTGCCTACAGCCGTGTCGTAGATCGCGCCGGTGTTCCGGTATTGGGAGCCGGAGGCGGTGTTGCCGACGCCGCCCCAGAACAGCGCCGACGACGCGGTCGCGCCGGTCGCGAGGCCGGCCGATCGGTGGCGTGGATCGAGCGCGGGCGTCGGCGGCGCGAGCACGATCCACGTGTCCGTGACGGGATCGTAGGCGGCGGCGTCACCGCAGAAGCTGGTGGCTGTCTTGGCCGCGCACGAGTTGGGGAGGGGGGACGAGAAGCCGCTGAAGTAGTCGTACCCGCCGAAGATGATCATCTTGCCACCGGCCCACACGGCCCGGTGTCCGGACCGGGCGCCGAAGCCCACGGGGACCGGCGCGAGGGTGCGCCAACCGGTCGACGGGTTGTACGCGGCGCCGTCGGACAGCGTGCTGAAGCCGCTGGTCGATCCGCCCCACACGATCATCTCGCTGCCCGTCCAGACCGCGGTGTGCTCCTGGCGACCCGTGATCGTGGTGGCCGGCAGGGCGGTCCACGTGCCCGACGCCGGATCGTAGCTCGCGCCATCGTTGCGCAGCCCGCTCGAGACACCGCCCCAGACGAGCATCTTCGAGCCCGTCCACACCGCGGTGTGGCCCTCGCGGCCGACGAAGGCGGGGAGCGACGCCGTGACCGCAGGCAGGACGCGCCACGTGTCCGTCGACACCGAGTATGCGGCTCCATCCGCGAGCGATGGGTTACCGCCCCACACGATCATCTCGCTGCCGGTCCAGATGGCGCTGTGACCGTAGCGCGCGGTGAGCGGCGACGTGGCGATGTCGACCCAGCCCTTCGGGGGCACGCAGCTCCAATCGCTCCACGCGCAGGTCGACGTGCAGGTGCGCGTCCTGACGTTCCTGCCCGTGCACACGCCGGAGTCGGTCTGAGTCTCTCCGGGGCTGCAGACGCCCTCACCGGTGCACGCACCCCACGAAGACCAGGTCGCCGCGCTGCTGCAGGTGCGCGTTCGCTTACCGCACTTGCCGCAGTCCTCGGTCTCGGCGGCTCCGGTCTCGCACTCCCTCGCGACGTCGGTCCCGCTCGAGTCGACGGCCGGACGCGTGTCGGCCTTTGCAGAATCGATCGTCGACGTGTCTTCCTTGGTGCCCGTCTCCTCGGCGCCGGTCTCCTCGGTCGCGAGAGTGTCCTCTTCGATCGAGGAGTCCGCCGCGGGCGCGACGGTGGAGCTGGAGCAGCCCGCACCGAACGCGAGGACGACGATTGGAACGGCGAAGAGAAGGGGGTGGAGCTTCATGGGTGCCGGTGCGGTCCTCGGGGACGCGAAGCAGACGTCTCAGGGCCGTACGTGCGCGAATGCGTCCACACGTGCAGCGTACCTCGGAAGCCGCACGCGGAAGGTGGTCCCGGCCTCCGCGTTCGACTCTACCGCGACCGTGCCGGAGTGGGCTTCGACGATGTGCTTCACGATGTAGAGGCCGAGCCCGATGCTGCGGCCGGCGTGGTCGATTTCAGCGGTCGCGCGCCGCATGGGCTCGAAGATCCGGTCGAGCGCGTCGGGCGCGATCGGCGGTCCCTCGTTGTGCACGGTGAGCATGATCCCCTCGTGCTCGCCGGAGCTCGAAACCCGTACGGGTGTGCCGCGGGGGCTGTATTTCAGGGCGTTGGTGACGAGATTCTGGACCACCTGGGAAATTCGATCGGGGTCCCACTCGCCGTCCCCATCGCCGGTCTGCGAGGTGTGGATGTCACGATCCGGATAGGTCGCTTCCACTTCCTCGAGCGCCGTGCGCGTCACCTCGTGGAACTGCGACGCGCGGGGCTCGATGGGAATGCGACCGCCGAGCCGGGCCTGGGTGAAGTCGAGGAGATCTCGGATCATGCGCGCCGCGCGCTCTGCGGAGCTTCGAATGCGCGCGAGCACCGTCGTGGTGCGGTCGTCGAGTCCTTCGACACGAAGGAGCGAGGCCGACCCGAGGAGGATTGCCTGCAGAGGATTGCGTAGATCGTGGGAGACGATCCCGATCAGTTGCTGCTCCAACTCGACGCGTTGGTGGAGCTCGCGAGACAGCGTCTCGGCGGTCTGACGGGTGCGAACATGATCAGTGACCTCGAACCCGAAGACGTCGATCCCTTCGACCTTGCCCTCGGCGTCGAGCGCCGGCTGGTAGACGAACGTGACGAACGCATCCGCGAGCACTCCGTCGCCGAGCAGATCCAGGCGCACGCGAGCCTCTCGCCCGATGAACGCCGTTCCCGTTTGGTAGACACCATCGAGCAGCTCGATGAAGCCCTGTTCGACCATCTCCGGCATGGCCTCACCGGCGGGCAGACCGATCAGCTTCCGGTCCTTGCCGACCAGGCGCCGGAAGAGCGGGTTGGCGATCTCGAACACGTGCTCCGGTCCGCGAAGGATGCAGACGAAAGCGGGCGCATTCTCGAACAGGCCGTTCAGGCGAGCGCGTCCGACCTCGACCTCGCGGAGGAGTCGCTCGCTCTCGCGCCGCGCGCGGGCCGTGTTCACCGCGCCGTCGACCCGCGCGAGCAGCTCACGAGCACCGAACGGCTTGACCAGATAATCGTCTGCTCCTGCGTGGAGCCCCTCGACCACCGCCTCTTCCCCGGCGCGGGCCGAGAGGAGGATCACGGGCACCGCCGCCGTCCGCGCATCCGTCTTGAGCGCGTGCAGCAACGCAAAGCCGTCCAAACCCGGCATCATCACGTCGGAGAGGATGAGATCGGGCACCCGAGCCCGCGCAGCATCGAGCGCGTGGGTGCCGTTCTCGACAGCCTCGACCACGTAGGTCCCCTCGAGCAGGCGGCGCACGTACTCGCGCATGTCGGCGTTGTCATCCGCCAAGAGGACGTGGCCCTTCGGCGAGGTCGCCGGGCTCCGTGGCCGGGAGCCCTGGAAGCGACCCTCGGCGAGCTCGGGGGGCGTGACGTCGCCGAGCCACCCGTAGGCCTCCTCGACGTAGTCGTCGGCGTTGGTGACCGTCGCGGGCCCGACCCACGAGTCGCGTAGCGGCTCGGGAAGGTGCGCGCTGCCGAGCGGGAGGGAGACCGTGAAGACGCTTCCCTCGCCCACCCGGCTCTCGACACGCACGTCCCCCTCGTGCAGGTGCGCAAGCTCCTGCACGAGCGAGAGGCCGATGCCGCTCCCCTCGTAGTTGCGCCCCCTCGCGCCCTCGACCCGGTGGAACCGCTCGAAGAGACGAGGCAGCTCCGCTTCCGGGATGCCCACGCCGGTGTCGGACACCCGCAGCTCGACCCGTCGTTCCACCGCGCGCAGCGACACATGGATGGTGCCCTCGAAGGTGAACTTGAACGCGTTGGAGAGCAGGTTCGACACGACCTTCTCGTACATCTCCCGATCCACGAAGACAGGCTCGCCGAGTGGCGGGCAGTCCACCGTCAGCGTGAGGCCGCCCTTTTCGAGGAGCGAGCGAAACGAGCTGGCGACATCGGTGGTGAACACGCTCAGCTCGGTGGGCTGCTGCTTGGCGAGCGCGCGTCCCGCTTCGATCCGGCTGAAATCGAGGAGGTTGTTGACGAGCTTGAGGAGGCGGTTCGCGTTGCGGTTGACCGTGACGAGATTCTCACCGGAGAGGGCCGCATCGGGTGCCCCGAGGGCCTCCCGGGTGAGGCCGAGGAGCAGGGTGAGCGGCGTGCGAAACTCGTGACTGACGTTGCTGAAGAACGCAGTCTTGGCGCGGTCGAGCGCGGTGAGCTTCTCTGCCCGGACGCGCGATTCTTCGTGCGCGCGCGCGTTGCGGATCGCGGT
>JBKJQC010000891.1:0-2949 GCA_046593995.1 Polyangiales bacterium | reverse complement strand
GGCGCGTTCATCCGCGTGAGCGCGAGGAATCCGCGGACGTAGTCTGTCCGCATCCGCGTGCACGGAGACGGTGCGATGCGCATCCGGTGTCGATGGCTCTCCTCGACCCGAAGCTCGAGGTGGTCTTCAAGATGCTCGTCACCGAGCCGGCGAACGAGAAGCTGCTCTTGTCGCTGCTGGAAGCCATGCTCCTCCAACGATGGGCCCGCTTCCTACGCTTCGACGGAGAAGAAGCGTTACAATCTCTCGCACAGGAGGATCGCATCATGGCCGAAGCGAAGAGCGCGCTCGAAATCCTGTCGCGTGAACCGTCCGCACAGCGCATCGCCGAGATGCGGCGCAACGCGAAGATCGAACGGCAGCTCGACCGAGCGGAGGATCGCGCGGAGGGCGTGCGCGAGGGAGAGGCCAAGGGCCTGCGCGAGGGAGAGGCCAAGGGCCTGCGCGAGGCCGTTCGCACCGCGTCCGAGCTTCTCGGGATCGAGCTCGACGAGGCGCGCGAACGCGAACTCGCCGGCGTCGACGAGGCCGGACTCCGCGCGCTCCTCACGCACCTCGAGACCGCGCGTGCTTGGCCGTAAGTCAGCGATGTCGCGAGCAAGGTCTGCGTAGCCGCGAGCGCGGCGCCGACCGTCTCAGGCCTCGAGCGCAGCGACCACGCCTTCGAGCCTGCGGGCCGCACGCTCCCAGCCTCCTTCGAGGCGCATCGCGCGGCGCTGGACCTTGGCGAAGCCGCGCGTCGCGTGCGCGGAGACGGCGCGCTGGATGGCGCCGAAGGCGTCGTCGGCCGTCGGCTCGGCGAAGAGGATGCCGGTGCCGGTCGCGAGCGACGCCTCGAGCTCGACGATCGCTTCGAACGTCGCGGGAGTGCGGAGCGCGACGGGGATGGTGCCGTAGCGGAGCGCCGCGCGCGCGGGCGTCGCCGTGGCGGAGACCTCGTCCGCGATGAGCACGAAATCCGACGAAGCGAGGATGCGATGGAGGAGCGAGTCGGGCGCGCCGTAGCGGATCGTCACGCGACCGGGGTGCGTCTTCGCGAGTCGGTCGAGGGCGACGTCGAAGTGGCTGCCTGCGCGCGACGCCGTGCGCGCGACCGCCAACAACAGCTCTCCGCGGAGCGCGCGATCGAGCGCCGCCGCGAGCGCGCTCTCGGCAGCGGGGGCGACGGGGCCGAGGACCGCCATCAACGGGAGCGACGCGCCCGGATCGAGCTCGAGCTCGGTGAGCAGCGACGAGCGACCACGCGCCTTGCCGACCATGTCCTCGGGATCGTAGCGAGCGACGAGGTGCGGATCGGTCGCCGGGCTGTACTGCGCCTGGTCGACGCCGCTCGAGACCGACAGCACGTCTCCGCCACGAGCGCGATAGACGCCGTCGAAGCGGTGCGCGGCGCCCTCCTTCGTCAGGGCCGCGCGCGCGGACTCGCCGAGCGCGACGACGCGATCGGCGGCGATCGCACCAGCTTTCGCGAGCGAGATCTCGCCGTAGAACTCGATGCCTTCGGGGGAGAAGAGCTCGGGCGCGACGCCGATCGACGACATCGCCGCGCGCGGCATGCGCATGTCCATCGCGGGCGCGATCGGCACGAAGAGGCGCGCGAGACCGGCGAGCAGGCGCGGGCTCGGTCCTCCGTCCGGTGTCGCGTGGGCGCCTTCGCGGATCGCGAGCGCGGTGAACCCGGCCGGCTCACCGACGGCGATCACCGCTTCGAGCTCCCCCTCGCCCGGCTGACGGACGAGACCGAGCCGCTGACGCGCGAACGCGGCGACCGCGTGACCGAACCACGTCCAGCGGCGCGCGATCTCCTGCGGATCCTCGCTCTCCGTCGGGACCTCGCCGCCGAGGAGCACGAGCTCGACCCCGCTCGGCAGACGCGCATCGAACACGATGCGCTGGTGCGCCGTCCCCGAGACGTCGAACACGATCGGCGAGAGCCGCCGCGCGAGGCCGATGCCCGACTGCTGCGCTTCCGCCGTGAGCGGCGCGACGAGCGTCGTGCGGTGACCGAGCGCGCGCAGCCCCTTTGCGAGGCCGAGCGCGGCGTGCGCCGTCTCGCCGTGCACTGTGCCCCAGGCGGCGACGCCGGGCGACGGAAGGAAGGAGCTGGTGGCGACGATCAGATCCATGAGGTTTCCGGCTCTACTCTCGAAGGGAGCGAGCCGCCACCCGGCGATTGCCGCTCGGGAGCAGAGGCTCTCCGCGCTCCGATCCGCTCGGATGATGGAGCCGGCGCTTCCCCGCCGTGCGCGCACCGTGCTAGCGAACGGCCGCCCTCATGACGCCCCTCAGGATGCAGGAAGCGCGGGACGACGCGCGGGACCTCCTGTTCCGCGACGTGCGTATCCTCGACCCGGGATCCGGTCGTGACGAGCGCGGTGACGTCCTCGTCTCGGCGGGCCGAATCCAGAAGCTCGGGAAGGACGCCGGCACCCACGAGGGCCGACCTCTCGCGGACGGCGCGGCGCTGCGCGTGATCGAAGGGCGCGGGCGGTGGCTCGTCCCGGGGTTCATCGATCTCCATGCGCATCTGCGCGAGCCCGGCGAGGAGTACAAGGAAGACGTCGCCTCGGGACTCCGCGCGGCCGTCGCCGGCGGGTTCGTCGAGATCTGCGCCATGCCGAACACCAAGCCCGTGAACGACACGCGCGCGATCACCGAGCTGATGATCGCGCGCGCCCGGGACGCGAACCTCGCGCGGCTCCACCCGATCGCGGCGGTCACGCGCGGCCTCGCTGGAAAAGAGCTCACCGACGTCGCCGAGCTGCGGAAGGCCGGCGCCATCGCGATCTCGGACGACGGTCGCTGCGTGCATCACTCGCCGGTGATGCGGCGCGCCCTCCAGTACGCGCGCACGTTCGACATGCCGGTGATCCAGCACTGCGAGGATCACGCGCTCACCGAAGGCGCCGAGATGCACGAGGGCGCCGTCTCCACGCGGCTCGGCCTCCG